>DATEIG010000265.1:0-9642 GCA_035279185.1 Mycobacterium sp. | reverse complement strand
GCTTAACCTGTTCCGCGCCAAGCGGGTCGCCTCGCCCGCGCAGCGGATCATGCTCATCGCCCGCGAGGGCGGCTGTTCCAAACCCGGCTGCACCGTCGGGGCCTACGGGTGTCAATGCCACCACGCCCGCAAGCCCTGGCGCGACGGCGGCTTCACCAACGTCGACGACATGAGCCTGGGCTGCGGCACCGACAACCGCTACGTCGAGGAATACGGCTGGACCACCACCCTCAACGCCCACGGTGAATGCGAATGGACCCCACCCCCGCAGCTCGACCACGGCCAAGCCAAAGTGAACTACTACCACCGCCCCGAAACACTCCTACGACCCTTCGAGCAAGACGACCCCGACGACGCGGCGGCCGAACCGGAGCAGTCAGATCCCAAGCTAGACAACGACACTCACCCCAAACCAGGACCACCCGACCCCACCCAAACACCCGGCGGACCCGAACCACCCGACGGACAAGCCGCCTGACGCGCCGACGAACGTTCGCGGCGAACAACTCTCAGGAGCACTGCCGGTCAGCCGGCGCCTTTACCGTTGTCCACCCGGTAGACGGCGCCGTGGACGGCTGCCGCGGCATCGCTGGCCAGAAAAGCGATCACGTTCGCGACATCGAGGGGAGCCATCATGCCGCGCGGTGAGGCCGTGCGCAGGATCAGGTCGAAATTCGCGTCCTGCGGTGCGCTGAAATTCTCGATCTGCGGTGTCAGCATGCCGCCCGGGCACACCGCGTTGACGCGCAAGCGATCTGCGGTGTATTCGACGGCCAAGGCCCGAGTCAATCCGATCAGCCCATGCTTGGCGGCGCAGTACCCGGCCGAATACGCCTGCCCCTCAACGCCTGCGATCGAGCTGACGTTGACGATGTTGCCGCCGCTGGCCAGCAGATGCGGCAGCGCGGCCCGGCACAGGTAGAACGGCCCGCTCAGGTTGACCGCGAGGTCGTCCTCCCAGTCGTCGTCTGTCACGGTTTCAGTCCGGCGCATTCGGTGGCTGCCCGCGATGTTGATGAGCACGTCGAGCCTGCCGAACTGTTCCACGCACCGCTCGACCGCATCACGGCAGGCCGACGCAGAACTCAGTTCAACCGCTGCGTACGCGCCCGCTGTCACATCGGCGAACACCTCGGCGAGGCGGCCGGTATCCCGTGCAATGCCGAAAACCGTTGCACCTTCGCGTGAAAGGAGCCGCGCCGTTTCAGCCCCGAGCCCGGATGAGGCGCCGGTGACGAACGCGACCTTGCCGTTGAGTGAGGACATGGGATCACCGTAGATCACCAGCTGAGATCGGTATCCCGCTCTGCCTCTGTCAGGCCCACGTCATCACCGGACACATGCACGGTGGCGCCGAGACCTTCGACGGCCGCGGGATCGTGAAACCGCACCTCACCAGTGGTCCATCTGCGCACGCGGTTGGCCATCCACGACGACACGCAGCGAACTCTTACGTCGCCTCTGCGTGCGTCCACCGCGCCGACGCCGTTTCCTCCGCTCCGACCGAGGAGGTGATCGACACCGGAACGGGGGAGCAGCGCGCGCCCGTCGACGGTCACGACGAACCGGCAGCGCTTTCGCACTCGGTCGGGCACGGAACCGGTGTGGATGCGCGAATCCTCCAGCCTGAGAGCCTCCATCAATCCGTGGTCGGCGCCCACGATCCAGATGCCGACGTCCAGGTGAAGGAAGCACGCCATCGTTGCGATGAGCGACCCCGCCGAATGGCACCCTGCATCGATTTCCACAGCGACGTCCGGGATCTCGTAGCGAAGGCCGTGTGCGCGGGCGTCCGGATCGGTGATGAGCGGGGCGAGCGCCAAAGCCTCGCAGTTCTTCGCCGCCGCCCGGCCCGGCACAGGTCGCAACCCCCAGTCCGGCCCGTTGTGCCAAGCGACCGCGTCGCGGGCATGATGCAGCACCGCGCCGCATGCCACGGCGCGGTGGGCGAACTCCCAGTCCTCTCCGCCGTAACCCACGAACGATTCGTCGAACCCGCCGCAATAGGCGAAAACTTCCTTGCTGCAGCACATCACGGAGCTGATGATGTACTTGTAGGACCGGTGGTCGATGTCGAGCAGGTCCGCGCTTGCCCGATAGCCGTCGGTCAGCCATCGAGGCTCCGGAAGTTCGCGGGGACCCGGTCCGCCTGACCACCATCGCGTCAGCTGCTCCGGCGTCCAACCCTCGAGATCGGCGTGGCGTCGTCGACCTACGACCAGAGCGTCGGGCACAACCGACGGCAACCTCACCAGATTGGCCACATAACGGCGTTCGGGTACCGCGTCCGCGTCCAGGAAGCACAGGATGTCCGACGATGCGGCGGCGGCACCGAGATTCCGCGCCGCCGCAGCCCGGAAACCTTGATCAGGTTGCCGCACAACAGTGCAACGTAATCCCGATGCACGGATGACGGGTGCCTGCTCGGAACCGTCGTCGGCGACGACGACCTCGAGCAGATCGGCCGGATAGTCCTGTCGCTGCAGCGCGGCAAGCGCTCGGTCCAGGTCTGCCTGTTGCTCGAAATAGGGGATGACGACGGCGACCGACCGGGGCGTCGACGTCAGGTCCGCCGCGAGATCCCAGCGATTGCCGGGCACGGTGTACCGACCGTCCGACAGCGGTATCGGGGTTTGCGGCGTCACGACAGCCACCGATGAAAGAAGTCGGTATAGGCGGCGGCAGCATCACGCGGACTGGGCGTGACGGCGATGTCCGTGGGCAGCCACGTCGTCTCAGGCTGACGAATGGCCGCACGAAGGGCATACCGCAAGCCGTCCGTCGTGTCCTCATACAGCGCAAGGGTTCCCGGATTCCTGCGCTCGATCTCAGACGTATAGCGATTCACGGGAGCCAATGGCCGGCGTCCGGCGGCCAACCACGTGTTGAGAGAACCCGACGCCGATATATGTCGGTGTGCGGCGATCGGCACCGTGATCTGCCGGAGGACACCGGGCAGATCCCGGTCATCCACGTGGCCCGTCACTCGGAAGCGCCTGCCCTGCCTTGCCGCACCTGCGCTCAGGTCAGTCACCAGATCCTCGTGACCCGCGGACGGTGAACCGATGGCAACCACCTCGACATCGGAAGGCAGATCCGCGGCGGCGGCGATGACGTCGTCGTGCCCCTTGCCCGGATAGAGGAAGCCGAACACACCGAGCGACAGCCGCCCGGTCGACGGCGCGGGCGCGCACGTGCCGACGTACCGGTCAATCGGCAGCGGGATCACGGTCACGTTGGGGGCATTGATTCCGTTGTCCTGCAGCAGTAACCGTTCATGCTCACTGCTGACCACCACGGCGTCGCATGACCCCGCCACGCGAAGGTACGCCGCGGTTCGGCGCCGAAAGTTGTCACCGTCTGACAACTGGGGGAGGTCGTGCAGCGTGGCGGTGAGGCGCCCGCCCGCCGCCCGGACGGCAGCTGCGATGGTGCCGACGGTGTCGCTGGCGGCTTCCGCGGTGGCGCCGAACAGGCGATCGGTGAACTGGATGTGCAGACCGCCCCGACGCGAGACCACGGCGTCGGCCGCTACCCGGCGGCACAGCGATAGGCCAAAGCCGTTGTGACGCAACTGCCTATGCAGATCCAAGCCGAACCGGACGACCCCGTGGTCAGCCGGGCCGGCGACCAGGTGAACCGGCGCCTGCCTCATCGCGTCACCGCGATCGGGAGCAGGCCGAGTAGCTGCATTGTGGCGCCATGCCGGTCGACGGCCAACCCGATATAGTCGGGATTCGTTTCATACCAGCGCATCTGGACTCGATGAACCTCGTCGGCATCGAGCACGGCTCCGTTCAAAACCCAGTCGCGGCGGGCCGGAGACTCGAGCCCGAGCGCCTCCAGCACCCGCTGATCGAGCGGCGCGTACACAGAGCCGAGCAGCGTCTCGGAGATCGGCGCCACCTCGAGACGGACGTCGAGATGATCGAGGATCCGGCCTGCCAGGTCGTAGAGCACCGGGTTGCCGGGGTGGTTGATGGTGTGGGCTGCCGCCGCGCCATGCGCTGGGAGCACGTCGGAGATTCCGATGTCGCAGTCCCGCCGCTCCCGTCGGGCGAGCTCGTCGATGCTGGCCGCCGCGACTGCGCGCAGCTGGTTACCGGTCACTGCCACATCCCACGTCGCTGTACCGGCTCGGGCGGCTGCGATGGTGCGAAGGTCGTGGTAGGGCACGGCTGGCGGGTTGATCGAGCGATCCGCCGGATGTCGGACGATCGCCTGGAACGGATGCAGGCCTGCATACCGGATGACCGGCCATCGGATCATCCGGGCGGACGAAGGCAGTCGGGCCGCGAGGTCTGTCGTGCCGATCGGTAGGTCGCGATAGCCGGGCCGAATCGGCTGGCTCAGAACCACTGCAGTGTTTGCCAGGAGGCGCTCGAGGTAGGGCAGATCCGCGCTCGTCAGCTCGTGGACCGGTGGAAGTCGAGCCGTCCGGAACGGCCGGTCCGGCACCGCGTCGAGGACCCGCCTCAAGGCCTCGGCCTGACAGTTTCCCCATATCAGCCACAGGGGCTTGTCCTCGGGCGCTGGCGTACCGGCGGGACGGTAGAAGTCGCGGTAGTGCCATATCCGGCCCGGGTCGTGGTCCACGCCGCGAGCGTAGTTGTCACTCAGGCGTGGTATATCTCTGGTGACAAGATCGTCCAGACCGCGGCGAATCATTTCACTCTCGCGCGTCGGAAGGTCTTGTTCTTGATTTGTGTTGCCTCGGTGCCGGCTGCCCACCCCTATGTGGCGGCGGTGACGGATCCGGATCACATCGATCTCCTCCCCGATCCCCTGCCACCGAATGCGACCGTGGCCGGACAGTGGTGGCCGCCCCGGTGGCTGGAGCCCGGCTACCTGGCCGGCCGTGTTGACGAAATCGATGTGCTCCATGTGCATTTCGGCTTCGACTCCACGCCGCCGCAGACTCTGGCGGAGGTACGTGATGTGCTCGCCGCCCACCGCGTGCCGTTGGTCGTGACCGTCCACGACCTGCACAACCCGCACCTCGTCGATCAAGAACCCCATCACGCACGGCTCGACATTCTCGTTCGAGGCGCGTCGACCGTGATCACGCTCACGGAGGGAGCGGCCAGGGCGGTCGCGAATCGTTGGGGCAGGCACCCGGTGGTGCTGCCTCATCCGCATCTCCTTCCGATCGACACGGTGGGCACCGCGCGCGAGACCAGGTCGCGGCCTGTGGTCGGAGTGCACGCCAAACATCTACGGGCCAACGTGGATCCGTGGCCGCTGGTCGATGCTCTCCTCGACCGCAGCGACGCATTCTCGGTCCGATTGGATCTCGACGACAATGCGTTGGCCTCGCCGCGTGCCGGAGCCGGGCTGCCGGATCGGCTCACGCGTTACGCGGAGTCGGGCGTCGACGTGCGGGTGCATCCGCCGTTCTCGGACACCGAACTGGTCGCCTACCTCCACGACATCGACGTGATGGTGCTGCCCTACCGCTTCGGCACGCACTCCGGCTGGGTGGAGGCATGCCACGACGCCGGGGTGGTCACAGTCGTCCCCGACTGCGGCTTCTTCGACGGACAGCAGCCCTGCCACACATACGGCTTCGACCGCAACGGCCTCGACGGAGAAAGCCTGATCCGGGCGGTGCAACATGCCGTGAGCGCGGTGCGGGCAAGCGTCGGCGAAGCCGATCACGATCGCCGGCGACGACGAAAAGCCCAGCGCGAGCGCGTCCGTCACCAAACGGTAAGAATTTACCGCCGCCTCATAGCGGAGAAGAACGCCGCATGACCGGTCGGCCGCTCCGGATAGCGTTGCTGGCGTCGTCGCGATACCCGGTACGACAACCCTTCGCAGGCGGGCTCGAGGCGTTCGTCTTCGAGTTCGCCCACGCGTTGACCGACGCAGGGCACCACGTCACGATGTTCGCGGCGCCGGGGTCTGTCACAGATCTGCCGTGGGAAGTGCTGCCGATGCACACGTTCAAGATGAGCGAGGCATCGCGGATGGACCCGTCAGCGCCGGACTGGGTGGTGCACGAGACGCACGCCTACCTGTCGGTCATGCTCGAACTCGCCGGTGCGCTGGGCGAGTCCTTCGACGTGGTGCACAACCACAGCCTGCACTACCTGCCCCTGGCGATGGCCCACACACTTCTGCCGCCGATGCTGACGACGCTGCACACGCCGCCGTTGAAATGGCTGGAACAGGCTGTTGCGCTACCTGGTGGCGTGGCGAGCGAGTTCGTCGCCGTCAGCGCGTTCACCGCCCGCCAGTGGCAGCCGATCAACGGGCACGTGCCGGTGATCCGCAACGGCGTCAACCTCCGCCAGTGGCAGCCGGGCCCCGGCGGCTGTGACGCGGTGTGGACTGGCCGGCTGGTGCCCGAAAAGGGTGTTGCGGCAGCAATTTCGGCGGCGCGGCTGGCCGGGTTCGCACTGCGCATCGCGGGACCGATCGGCGACGAGGAGTATTTCGACGAGCAGGTGCGTCCGCTGCTGGGCGGGTCGATCACCTACGAGGGGCACCTGTGCCGCGACGACGTCAACGCCCTCGTCGGGAATTCCGCTGTCGCGCTGGTGACGCCCGACTGGGAGGAACCCTACGGGCTCGTGGTGGCCGAGGCCCTGGCCAGCGGCACCCCCGTCGCGGCGTTCGCGCGGGGCGGCATACCCGAGATCGTCGATGCGCGCTGTGGCCGGCTGGCGCGACCGGGTGACGTCGCCGCATTGAGTCGGGCGATAGCCGAGGCAGCGACACTCTCGCGCACAGATGTGCGGTCGTGCGCGGAGGAGCACTGCTCGCAAGGCGTCATGGTGCAGCGCTACCTCGACAGCTACGCGCAGTTGATTTACGCCGACACGCAGGAGGTTCCGGCGTGATCGCCTACTACGTGCACCATCACGGGCGCGGCCACCTCAACCGCGCGCTGTCGATCTGCGCGCAGTTGGACGAACCGGTGGTGTTCCTCTCGTCGTTGCCGCGGCCGCAGGAGGTTCGCGACCGCGACATGTGGGTGCGCCTGCCGATGGACATCCCTGACGCGAACTCCGAAACCGCGGATGTCACCGCACGGGGCCGGTTGCACTGGGCGCCATTGCATGTCGACGGTCTCGCCCGACGGTCGGCCAAGCTCTTGCAGACGCTGGTCGCCACGCGGCCGCGGCGCGTCGTCGTCGACGTGTCGGTGGAAGTCAGCCTGCTGGCACGCCTCGCCGGTGTGCCGGTCACCGTCATGGCGATGCCCGGTGACCGGACCGATGCCGCTCATCGGTTGGCGTACGACCTCGCGGACAGCATCATCGCGCCGTGGTCCGTCGACGTGCACCGGCCGGACTCGCTGATCGACCACAGCGACCGGACCCATTTCGTCGGCGCGATAAGCAGATTCGACGGCGCACAAGAACAACGGTCGTCCGGAGCCGCGTCGAGCCAGCCGGTCGCGTTGTTGCTCGCCGGTGCAGGCGGCACCGAGGTCCCCGCCGATGCGCTCGACCAACTGCGTTCGGCGCTGCCCCGATACCGATGGGTGGCGGCAGGCGGGGTGGCGGCGTGGATCGACGACCTGTGGCCGACGCTCGTCGCGGCGGATCTCGTCGTCAGCCACGCAGGCCAGAACGCGATCGCGGACATCGCGCTGTGCGGCAAGGCGGCCATTGTGATCCCGCAGCATCGGCCCTTCGGTGAGCAGCACGCCACGGCGCGCGCGCTGGCCGAGACGGGCATGGCCGTCGTCACCGAGGCCTGGCCCGCATTGCGCGACTGGCCGGACCTGGCGTCCAAGGCCGCGTCGCTCGATTCGAGGCGATGGAAGGCCATGAACGTTCACGGGGCCGCAGCGCGGGCCGCGGCGGTGATCGCGGCGTGAGCGGCGCGGCCACCGCGGTCGTGACCGTGGTGAGTGGCAGGCACGACCACCTCGCCGTGCAGGAAGCCGGTCTCGCGGCCTCGGAGGTCACGGCGGGCATCCGCGTCCTGGTCTCGATGTCCGACCCGGCCATCAAAGATCTCGCGGCCGCCGACGCGCACGTGATCGAATGCGATTCGACCGCAGGGGAGTTGCCACTTGCCCTGGCTCGCAACCTCGGTGCGCAACGCGGCCTCGACCTGGGGGCCGAGCTGCTGATCTTCCTCGACGTCGACTGCGTGCCGGGCAGCACGCTGATCGGTCGGTACATCGACGCCTACCACCGCGTCGACGGTGACGCCCTCTTCGCCGGACCGGTCACGTATCTGCCGCCGTCATCGTGCGGATACCGGGTGGAGTCGCTGCCGCAGTTGACCGACCCGCACCCCGCACGGCCTGCCCCCGCACAGGGAGCGCTTGTCATCGAGCCGAACCACGATCTGTTCTGGTCCCTGTCGTTCGGAGTGTCCGCGGCGACGTGGCGACGCATCGGCGGATTCTGCGAGGATTACGTGGGATACGGCGCCGAAGACACCGACTTCGCGGCAACCGCTGCCGCACAGGGTATTCCGCTGATCTGGGTGGGTGGGGCCGATGCCTACCACCAGCATCACCCCGTATCGGATCCGCCGATCGAACACCTGGACGACATCGTCGCCAACGCCCGGATATTCCGCGGCCGCTGGGGTCGCTGGCCCATGCCAGGATGGCTCGACGCGTTCGAAGAACGCGGCATGCTGACGCGAAACGGTGAACAGATCGCCGTCACAACCAGAGGATCGGTGACATGACTGGCAATCCGCATCCGACATCACGCTTCGACGAACCCGTGAGCCGGTGGCAGGACATCCCCGGCTGGTTCCAGTGGCGCTCCGCCCAGCAGGAAGCCGTCGCCCAGTTCGGCGACGGCAGCAGGTTCGCCGAGGTCGGCTGTTACCTGGGCAAGAGCATCTGCTCACTCGCGCAGGAGGTGCAGGAGTCGGGACGCGCGATCGCGATCATCGGGGTGGACACCGCGCGGGGCAGCGGACCGGAAGGGCGCGGCGACATCAACGCGCACGGCCCGGCCGTCGAGCACGGCGGCGGAACATTCGCGGGGCTGTTGCACCGCAATGTCATCGCCTGCGGCTTCGCCGACAGGGTCCAGCTGCTGATCAGCGATTCCGTGGCAGCGGCCAGACTGTTCCCCGACGAGTCGTTCGCGTGGGTCCACATCGATGCGCGCCATGACTACCCGAGCGTGCGTGCCGATATCGAGGCATGGGCACCGAAGATCCAGAGCGGCGGGTGGCTGTCCGGCGACGACTACGACGAGCACTGGTGGCCCGGTGTCGTCCGTGCGGTCGGCGAGGTGCTGCCCGACGCGCAACGCTGGTGGTCGACTCAATGGCGGTGGATCAAGTCGTAGAGAGGCGATAATCACGCTGTGAATCAAGCCGTGTCCGCGCAGCGTGAGTTCTCGGCCTATGGACCGTCGCACCTGATCGTGCTCGGCAGCTTCGTCATCGGCGCCGTCCTGCTGGTCTTCGTCGGACGCAGGCTGTCCGAAGCGCAAGGGCGCTCACTGTCACGGGTGCTGTCGGTCCTGCTCATCGTGTCGTTGGTCGTCGCGATGGCCTACAAATTCGCGCGGCTCGACATCCAGACCTCGGTGCCGTTGCAGCTCTGCGACATCGCGGAGATCGTGGCGGCCTACGCGTTGTGGACGCAACGGCACTGGGCCTTCGTGCTCACCTACTACTGGGGGTTGTTCCTCAGTTCGCAGGCGCTCA
>DATEIG010000264.1:0-4562 GCA_035279185.1 Mycobacterium sp. | reverse complement strand
CGGTGGCGGGTGGCCGAACCCGACGTCGACGTGCCCGCGCTGGCCGCGTTGTTGACCCGGTGAACGACTCGCGGCGTTGCTAGCAGCGATTTATCGCCGTTTGGTGACACCATGGACTCCATGAGGCAAAGGATTCTGGTCGTCGACGACGACCCTTCGCTCGCCGAGATGCTGACGATCGTGCTCCGCGGTGAAGGCTTCGACACCGCAGTGATCGGCGACGGCACCCAGGCGCTGACGGCCGTGCGCGAGCTGCGGCCCGATCTGGTCCTGCTGGACCTGATGCTGCCCGGCATGAACGGGATCGACGTCTGCCGCGTGCTGCGTGCCGACTCCGGCGTGCCGATCGTGATGCTCACCGCCAAGACCGACACCGTCGACGTGGTGCTCGGCCTCGAATCCGGCGCCGACGACTACGTGATGAAGCCGTTCAAGCCGAAAGAGCTGGTGGCGCGGGTGCGCGCCCGGCTGCGTCGCAACGAGGACGAGCCGGCCGAGATGCTGTCCATCGCCGACGTCGACATCGACGTGCCCGCCCACAAGGTCACCCGGCAAGGGGAGCAGATCTCGCTGACACCGCTGGAATTCGACCTTTTGGTGGCGCTGGCACGCAAACCGCGGCAGGTGTTTACTCGTGATGTGCTACTCGAACAGGTGTGGGGCTATCGGCACCCGGCCGACACCCGTTTGGTGAACGTGCATGTCCAACGTTTGCGGGCCAAGGTCGAGAAGGATCCTGAGAACCCGCAAGTTGTGCTGACTGTTCGAGGAGTGGGATACAAGGCCGGACCTCCGTGAGTTTTCACGGCTCAGCCGTGGGCGTGATCTGGCGCGGCTTGGCCGCGGTCGTGAGGTTGACCGCTCGGCGGTCGTCGTGATCCTCAGCTCGAGGCGGCGCATTCATCGGCGGTCAGCACCACTGATACGCGGATTGGGTGCGCTGGGTCGAGCGTTGAGCCTCGCGTGGCGTCGCTCCCTGCAGCTGCGGGTGGTGACGCTGACACTCGGATTGTCATTGGCCGTGATCCTCGTGCTGGGGTTCGTGCTGACGAGCCAGATCACCGACCGCATCCTCGAGGTGAAGGTGCGCGCCGCAACCGAGGAGATCGAACGGGCCCGCAACACCGTCAGCGGCATCGTCGGCGGCGAGGAGACCCGGTCGCTCGACAGCAGCCTGCAACTGGCGCGCAACACCCTGATCGACCGCAAGGCCGACGCGGGCGCGGGGCTCGCAGGCGCCTTCGACGCGGTGCTTGTGGTTCCCGGCGACGGTCCCCGTGCGGCGACCGCGGCGGGACCCGTCGCCCAGATCCCCAGCGCACTGCGCGACTTCGTCAAGGCCGGCCAGGTCAGCTACCAGTACGCGACCGTGCGCACCGAGGGTTTCTCCGGGCCCGCGCTGATCATCGGCACCCCGACGTCGTCGCCCGTCACCAACCTGGAGCTCTACCTCGTCTTCCCCTTGAACAACGAGGAGTCCACCATCGCGCTCGTGCGCGGCACGATGGCCACCGGCGGCGTGGTGCTGCTGCTGATGCTCGCCGCAATCGCGCTGATCGTCGCGCGCCAGATCGTGCTGCCGGTGCGGTCGGCGTCGCGGATCGCCGAACGCTTCGCCGACGGCCACCTCGCCGAGCGCATGCCGGTGCGCGGCGAGGACGACATGGCACGGCTGGCGGTGTCGTTCAACGACATGGCCGAGAGCCTGCAGCGCCAGATCACCCAGCTCGAGGAGTTCGGCAACCTGCAGCGCCGCTTCACCTCCGATGTCAGCCATGAACTGCGCACGCCGCTGACGACGGTGCGGATGGCCGCCGACCTGATCCACGACCACAGCGACGAGCTCGAGCCCGCGCTGCGGCGCTCGACCGAGCTGCTCGTCAGCGAGCTCGACCGGTTCGAGATGCTGCTCAACGACCTGCTCGAGATCTCCCGCCACGACGCCGGTGTCGCCGAGTTGTCCGTCGAGGCGGTCGACCTGCGCGACACCGTGCGAAGCGCGCTCGACAACGTCGGCCATCTCGCCGACGACGCCCAGATCGACCTCATCGTCGACGTGCCCACCGACGAGGTCATCGCCGAGGTCGACCCGCGTCGGGTGGAACGCATCCTGCGCAACCTCATCGCCAACGCCATCGACCACGCCGAGAGCAAGCCGGTGCGGATCAGGATGGGCGTCGACGAGGACACGGTCGCGGTCACGGTTCGCGACTACGGCGTCGGGTTGCGGCCCGGCGAGGAGAAGCTGGTGTTCAGCCGGTTCTGGCGGTCCGACCCGTCGCGGGTCCGCCGCTCCGGCGGTACCGGACTGGGTCTCGCGATCAGCATCGAGGATGCCCGCCTGCACCAGGGCAGGCTCGAGGCGTGGGGCGAACCGGGCAAGGGCGCGTGCTTCCGGCTGACCCTGCCGCTGGTGCGCGGCCACAAGGTGACGACAAGCCCGCTCCCGCTGAAACCGGTTGGGCGCGAAGGCAAGCCGCGGCGGTCACCGATGCAGAGGCAGCCGGCCGGAGAGTCCGTGTGAAGCGCCTCGCGGCCGCCGTGGCCGTGTGCGCGATGGTGGTGACCGGATGCGCGGGGGTGCCGAGTTCGTCGGCGCCGCAGGCCATCGGCACCGTCGACCGTCCCGCGCCGCCCAGCCTGCCCAAGCCGACGCCGGACATGGACCCCGATGTGCTGCTGCGGGAGTTCCTCAAGGCCACCGCGGACCCGTCGAACCGGCATCTGGCCGCCCGCCAGTTCCTCACCGAATCGGCGTCCAACGGCTGGGACGACGCGGGCAGCGCGCTGCTCATCGACCGGGTGGTCTTCGTCGAGACGCGCGGATCCGAGCGGGTCTCGGTCAGCATGCGCGCCGACATCCTCGGCTCGCTGTCCGACATCGGGGTGTTCGAGACCGGCGAGGGCGCACTGCCCGACCCCGGCCCGATCGAGCTGGTGAAGACGTCCGGCGGTTGGCGCATCGACCGCCTGCCGAACGGCGTTTTCCTTGACTGGCAACAGTTTCAGGAGACCTACAAGCGCAGCACCCTGTATTTCGCCGACCCGACCGGCAAGACCGTGGTGCCCGACCCGCGCTACGTCGCGGTCAGCGACCCCGACCAGTTGGCGACCGAACTGGTGACGAAACTGGTCGCAGGGCCGCGTCCCGAGATGGCCAACACCGTGCGCAATCTGCTCGGCTCGCCGCTGCGGCTGCGCGGCCCGGTCACCCGTGCCGACGGCGGAAAGATGGGCGTCGGCCGCGGCTACGGCGGTGCGCGCATCGACCTCGAGAACCTCTCGACCACCGACCCGCACAGCAGGCAACTGCTTGCCGCGCAGATCATTTGGACTCTGTCGCGGGCCGGCATCAACGGGCCCTACGTCATCAACGCCGACGGCGCGGCGCTGGACGACAGGTTCGCCGACGGATGGCAGACCTCCGACGTCGCGGCGACCGACCCCGGCGCCGCCGACGGCGCTGCCGCTGGTCTGCATGCGCTGGTCGGCGGGTCGCTGGTGGCGCTCGACGGTCAGCGCGCGCCACGGGTGCCCGGTCCGTTCGGCGCCACACCGAACCAGACCGGGGCCGCCGTGTCCCGCAGCGGGCAGGAAGCGGCGTCGGTGGTGACGCTCAACGCGGGCGCGCCGGACATGGCGTCGTCGCTGTGGGTCGGCCCGATCGGCGGAAACCCGTTGCAGGCCATGGACGGTCGCACGCTGTCGCGGCCCACCTGGTCGCTCGACGACGCGGTGTGGGTGGTCGTCGACGGCAACAACGTCGTGCGCACGGTGCAGGACGCATCAGGGCAGCCCGGCCGCATCCCCGTCGACTCCACCGCGGTGTCCACCCGTTTCCCCGGTCCGATCGTTGATCTGCAGCTGTCACGCGACTCCACCCGGGCGGCCATGGTTATCGAGGGCCAGGTGATCCTCGTCAGCGTCGAGCAGACTCCCGGTGGCGGTTTCGCGCTGACCTATCCGCGACGGCTGGGCTTCGGGCTGAAGAACACGGTGGTGTCGCTGGCCTGGCGCACCGGCGACGACATCGTCGTCAGCCGCACCGATCCGCAGCATCCGGTGTCCTACGTCAACCTCGACGGGGTGAACTCCGACGGCCCGAGCCGCAACCTCGCGATGCCGGTGGGCGCCGTTGCCGCCAGCCCGTCGACGGTCTACGTCTCCGATGCCCGCGGCATCCTCCAGCTGTCCGGTTCCGCGGCCGAGAACGACCCGCGATGGGTCGAGGTGCGGCCGTTGATGACCCCCGGCGCCATACCCGTTCTGCCTGGGTGAACCCGGGCCGTTTCGCCGTTGGGCAGACAAATCGGCGTCGGTGACCTTTGCTGGTGACAGGCCCAGCCCGCCGAGAGGATTGACGATGCCGTTCGACGATGTGCAAGTACCCCGCCAACACGTGATACGCGGAGCCGGTCTCGTGCTGACCGCAGGCGCCCTCGCGGCGTGCGGCTCCGAGAGCGACAAGCCCGCGGCGAGCAGCGAGAGCTCCTCGTCCTCGGCGCCTGCCGAGGCGCCGGGCGGTGCGATCGCCAAGACGGCGGACGTACCCGTCGGCTCCG
>DATEIG010000263.1:0-3791 GCA_035279185.1 Mycobacterium sp. | reverse complement strand
TGGAGCATCCAGCCCCACGTCGCAGACGACGTCGGCACCGTGGGCGGCGCCGCGACGAGCGTCGCCTCCTGCCCGTCGCGACTACGCAGCCGGTACCAGCCCGGCGCGAGATCCTCGGGAAGCTCGTCGGCCACCGCGACCTCGGTGCCGTCCTCGCCGACCAGCGACGTGGCGCCGGGCAGCGGCTGACGGCTCCCGTCGAGCCGGACGGCGACCGTGGGTGCGATCACGCCCGCGCGGTCCCGCTCGGCCAGCTTCGCCAGTTCCGCGCTGCGGGCTGCTTCGGTGTCGGCCTCGACGTCGAGCAGCCCGAGCACCCGGATCACGACATCGGCGTCGACCTCGACCGGTTCGCGGCGCTCGTTGCGATAGGTGGTGGCCACGCCGTGGGCGGCGGCCAACCGGCGCAGGTCGTCGGGAACCGGTTTCGCTGGCACGTCGCTCCTATACCCAGGAGCCGTTGTCTCAAGCCGGCGGAATAGGTTCGACGACGTGGCGCTCTCTCCTGACATCGTCGGCCTGACGTACGTCTACCCCGACTACTACGAGGTCGGGAGGGAGAAGGTGCGGGAGTACGCGACGGCCGTCAAGAACTCCGACCCCGCCTACTTCGATGAGAATGCCGCCGAAGCGCTGGGGCACGACGCGCTCCTGGCCCCGCTGACGTTCGTCGCAATCCTCGGGCTCAAGGCCCAGTTGGCCTTCTTCGATCACATGAACATCCCGATCAGGGAGCAGCGGATGGTCCAGTCCGAACAGGGCCTGACGATCCTGCGGCCGATCAGGGCGGGCGACAAACTGTACTGCCACATCCGGCTGGACTCGCTGCGGCGAGCGTTCGGCGCGGACGTCCTCACGATCAGGAGCCGCATCACCAACCAGGACGGCGAGGTCGTGCAGGAGGACTACACCGTGATGGCGGGACGCACCGAGACCGAGGGCGAGGCGTAACCACTTTACGATCGGCAAGTGATCTGCTGTACGATCGGCAAGTATGCAGACAGCCGCGGTGCACCCGACAGCCGCTGCCGACACCAGGCAGCGGCTGATCGACGTCGCGGTCGACCTGTTCACCCGGCACAGCTTCGCCGGCACGTCGTTGCAGATGATCGCCGACGAGATGGGCTTCACGAAGGCCGCGATCTACTACCACTTCCGCACCCGTGAAGAACTGCTCGCCGCGGTCGTCGAACCGATCTTCGGTCAGCTGAGCGTCGTCATCGCCGAAGCGGAAGCTCAGCGAAGCGCGCACGCGCGCGCCGACCACATGCTGCGCGGCTACACCGAACTCGCGGTCGCGAACCGCGCTCTGGTGTCGGTGCTCGCGTGCGATCCGAGCGTCATCACGCTGCTGCGCGAACAACCGCACTGGGCGGCCCTGATCACCCGACAGGTCGCCCTGCTCGCCGGTGACGAGAAGGATCCGGGTGCGCTGATCAAGGCCACCGTCGCACTCGCCGGGATATCGAGTGCCGTCGGACCCGGATGGATCACCCTCGACGACGCCGACCTGTTGCGGCACCTCGTGGACACAGGACGGCGCACGCTCGGGCTGCGCAGGAAGGGAACCCGTTCATGAAGACAGCTGTCGTCACCGGCGGAGCCTCGGGCATCGGTCGCGCCATCGCGCAGCGCCTCGAGGCCGACGGCCATCACGTCGCGACCATCGACCTGCAGTCATCAGGAGATGACCTGGCCTTCACCGCCGATGTCACCGACCGCGGGCAGGTGGACGTCGCACTCGACACGATTCGCACACGGCTCGGCCCCGTGTCGATCCTCGTGAATGCGGCTGGACTGGACGGCTTTTCGCGCTTCTCCGACATTTCGTTCGAGACGTGGCAGAAGGTGCTCGACGTCAACCTCAACGGTGTCTTCCACTGCTGTCAGGCGGTGCTGCCCGACATGGTCGACGCCGGCTGGGGCCGGATCGTGAACATCAGCTCGTCGAGCACGCACTCCGGGGTTGCGGGCATGGCGCACTACGTCGCGGCGAAGTCCGCAGTGAACGGGCTCACCAAGTCGTTGGCGCTCGAGTACGGACCCAGCGGAATCACCGTCAACGCCGTGCCGCCGGGGTTCATCGACACCCCGATGCTGCGCAGCGCCGAGGAGCGCGGGTTCACCAACGTCGAGAAGACGATCGCGATGACGCCGGTGCGCCGGATGGGCAAGCCCGAGGACATCGCGGCGGCATGTGCGTTCCTGGTCTCCGAGGAGGCCGGCTACATCACCGGCCAGATCCTCGGGGTGAACGGCGGCAGGAATACCTGACGCTGCTGCGTTGTTGGCCGGAGGATCATGTCCAGTGTCGCCAAACCGCTTCCCGTCCAATGGATTCACGGCTCGCCGTCGTCGAAGCACAACACCGACCCCGACCTGCAGACGTACTGGTATGACGATGACACCGTCATCCTGCGGCAGAACAAGGCCATCGACTACGAGGCGCCGTTTCTGTTCCTGCTGTTCGGCTCCGAGCGCGCCGTCCTGCTCGACACCGGCGCGACCGCCTCACCCGACTTCCTCCCGCTGCGGACGGTGATCGACGACCTCATCGAGTCCTGGCTGCAACGCAACCCGCGTGACGACTACCAGCTACTGGTACTCCACACCCACGGCCACGGCGACCACGTCGCCGGCGACGACCAGTTCGCCGAACGCGCGAACACCGTTCTGGTGAAGGCCGACAAGGACGCGGCATGGCCGTTCTTCGGCTTCTCGGCCGAGCCGGATGCCGTCCGTCCCGTCGACCTCGGCGGTCGCGTCCTGCAGGCGTTCGCGACGCCGGGACACCACTCGGCGGCGGTGACCTTCTACGACCCGTCGACTCAGATCCTGTTCACCGGCGACACCGTCTACCGCGGCAGGCTGTACATCGTCGACTGGGCCGCGTTCTCCCGCAGCATCGACCGGATGATCGAGTTCTGCGAGTCGCGTCCGGTCAGCCACGTCCTCGGGTGTCACATCGAGATGACCCGGCAACCGGGCGTCGACTACCCCGTGCGGACCACCTATCAGCCGGATGAGCCACCGCTGGAGATGACGGTCGCGCACCTGCACGCGGTGCGCGCCGCGCTCGACGAGGTGGGTCCCGAACCGGCACTGCGGGCGTTCGACGAATTCATCCTCTGGCCCGATGACGACGAGTAGCCGAATGCGGGTACCCCTGCCCAATGCTCACCGTCAGTAGACACATCAACGCGCCCGCCGAAGCGGTGTGGAACGTGCTCATCGACACCGGTGCCTGGCCGAAGTGGGGCCCGACCGTGGCCGGTGGCGAGGTCGACGGCGACGCGCTGACGCTCGGCGCGACGGGCCGCGTCATCACGCCGGTCGGAATTCCGTTGCCGTTCACGATCACCGACTTCGAACCGGGCCGCCGATGGGCATGGGCGGTGGCAGGCGTGCCCGCGACGTCGCACGCGGTCGAACCCGACGGCGACGGATGCCGCGCGAGCATGTCGGCGCCGTGGTGGGCGCCCGCCTACCTGCCCGTGCTGGCGATCGCGCTGGCGCGCATCGACACGATGGTCCGCTAGCTGCAGACGGCGCCGTTGGCCGCCGACCCGACCAGCTTGGTGTACTTCGCCAGCACGCCAGTCTTGTAGACGGGCGGCAACGGCTCGAATCCCGCTTTGCGCGACTCGAACTCGTCCTTGTCGACGAGCACGTCGAGCGTGCCTTTCGCGACATCGAGGCGGATCTTGTCGCCGTCGCGAATGAACGCGATCGGCCCGCCGTCGACGGCCTCGGGCGCGATGTGGCCGACGCACAGCCCGGTGGTGCCGCCG
>DATEIG010000262.1:0-2672 GCA_035279185.1 Mycobacterium sp. | reverse complement strand
TCTTCGCCACCCTCGGCGACGTCCGGTGCGTTCTCGCGCGTCGCCATGCCCCCGTCGTTCCCCTCGTCCTTCGGGCCCGGTCGGCCGCCCTTCTTGTCGTCGGCGCTCTCATCGTCGTAGATACCGCTTCCGCGAGTCATGTCACTCTCCTCTCACCGCGACGCGGTGCGCAATTTGTCGAGCAGCGGTTCGGCCGCCTCCTTCAGGAACTGCTCCTGGCTGTCCCCGCCGACCTGAACCAGCGCGATGTCGGTGAAGCCGGCTTCCCAGTAGGTGCTGACGGCCTCGACGATCGCGTCGAGATCCGGGCCGCAGGGAATCGACTCCGCCACGTCATCCGGCTTCACGAACTGTGTGGCCCCCTCGAAGCCGGCCGTCGTCGGCAAGTCGGCGTTGACCGCCCATCCGCCTGCAAACCAACGGAATTGCTCATGGGCGCGTTCGATCGCCGCCTCCCGGTCGGGGTCCCAGCAGATCGGGATCTGCCCGATCACCCTGACATCACCGGGCAGTCCCGTTCCCCGGCGCGCCTCATGCCAGGAGTCGACGAGGTCTTTGTTGGGTTCGACGGCGACGAGATGGTCGGCCAGCGGGGCGAATACGTCGACCGAGCGGTCTCCTGACACCGCGGCCGCTATCGGAACGGGAGTGTCGGGAAGATCCCAGATGCGGGCCGAATCGACTTCGAAGTACTCGCCCTTCCAGTCGACGAGCTCGCCGGTCCACAGTTCTCGGATGATCTGAATCGCTTCCCGCAGCATCTCGTGTCTGCGCGCGACGGTCGGCCAGCGCTGCCCGACGACGTGCTCGTTGAGGTTCTCGCCGCTGCCGAGGCCGAGGGTGAACCGTCCGTCGGCGAGGATCTGCAGCGTCGCCGCCTTCTGGGCGACGATCGCGGGGTGGTACCGGATCGTCGGGCAGGTGACGTACGTCATCAACTCGACCCGCTCGGTGGCGTGGGCGACGGCGCCCAGCACCGTCCATGCGTACGGCGCGTGACCCTGGGCGGCCAGCCACGGGAAATAGTGGTCGCTCGACACTTCGAAGTCGAAGCCCGCACGCTCCGCCGAAACGGCGTAGCGGACAAGGTCTTTGGGCCCGCTCTGTTCGGTCATCAGGGTGTAGCCAAAACGCGTCATGACTCCGGATTACCCGAGTGCCCGACGCCGAAACGGCTACAGCCGCGCTTTCACCGCCGCGGAGAGTCGCGCTCCGTCGGCCTTGCCTGCGGCGATCGCGGTGGCGGCCTTCATGACTTGCCCCATCTGACGCATGCCGGGCGCTTCGCCGTTCTGCTCGGCGACGGCGGCGATGGCAGTCTCCACCACATCGACCAGTTCCGCCTCGGTCAGCGGCGTGGGCAGGTACTCGTCGATGATCCGCGCTTCGGCGTGCTCGTTCGCGGCCAGCTCGCCGCGCCCGTTCTGCGTGTAGATCTCGGCCGACTCGCCGCGCTTCCTGGACTCCCGCGCCAACACCTTCAACACGTCGTCGTCGGACAGTTCGCGGGACTGCTTGCCCGAAACCTCCTCCGCCTGAATCGCGGACAGCAGCATCCGCAGTGTCGCGGTGCGCAATTTGTCCTGCGCCTTCATCGACGCCGTCAGGTCAGTCCGCAGTCGGTCCTTGAGTTCCGCCATGGTTGCAAAACTACGCCGTCCGCACGCCGTCGTCGGCGAGGAAGCGCGCATCCACGGCCGCCGACACCTCGATGTCCTCGGGCACCAACTCGACGACGGCGGCGGGGGCGCCGTCCAACGCCCCGGCGACCCGCATGTAGGCGGGGCTGTCCCCGCTCTGGGGATGGAGACCCTGCCCCAGCATGCCTGCGTCGGCGATCGCGACCGGGCGGATCGGGCCGAGGCCGGCCGCCTCCGCGTACTCGGTGGCCTTACGCACCGCGTCCTCGACGGCGCTGATGCGCGCTTGCCGCTGCAACTGCGCGCGCCGGTTCTCGGTCAGCGCCCATTCGATGCTGGACACCCTGAACCCCTCGGTGTTGGCGACGTGGGCGCCGACCCATCGCGACAGCGATGCGAAGTCGCGGAATTTCACCTCGAGGCCGACGCTGGCGTGGTGCACCATCGGCAACTGGATCCCGTCCTTGTTCCACGGCCGGTTCGACCACGTCCTCAACTGTTGGGCCGACCACCACGTCACCGCGCCGTGGTCGCCGGTCTGCATCGGGGTGACCGTCTCCTTCAGAGACTCCAGGTCGCGGGCGACCCGGTCGTAGACGGGCTCCATCGACGGCCCCTCGAACGCGATGGAAGCGTGAACGGTCGCACGTTCGGGCGCCTTGAACGTGCTGAACGTCCCGCGCACGGTGATCTCGGTGGGCATGCCGTCACCGTAGCGTCGGCCGTGCGCCGCCGGTCACGTTGTCAATCTTCCCGGTGATCGACAGGATGGTGGCCATGAGCTACCCCGGATACCCGCCGCCCGGCTATCCGCCGCCCGGGTACCAGGGCTACCCGCCGCCCGGCCATCAGCCCTATCCACCGCCGGGCTACCAGGGCTATCCACCGCCCGGATACGGCGGTTATCCGCCGCCGGGGTACCCGCCGCCCGGATACGGCGGGCTCCCGCCGGTCCCCCCCGCAATCAAACCCGGGGTCATTCCACTGCGGCCGCTGACCTTGACCGACATTCTCAACGGGGCGTTCTCCTAC
>DATEIG010000261.1:0-7273 GCA_035279185.1 Mycobacterium sp. | reverse complement strand
CTGCCGCCGCCAAGCCCGCGACGAGCACGCTGCGCCTCGACCGCTGCCGCTGCCGCGCCGCGGCGGACGCCAGCGACTGCATCATGCCGAGAGCCGCGATGTCGGCAGTGCGGTCGCCAGCGTTGTCGATCAGCGCCAGCGCTTCGTCACAGTCGAGGGTGTTGAGGATGCCGGGCAGTCCGGCCAACTCGGTGAGCGCGGCGGCGCGACCGGGGTTTCGGGTCAGGAAGGTCTCGTAGCAACGCCGGTCGTCTCGGCTGAGCGCACCGAGCACATAGGCGGCATCCCAGTCGGCGATGTCGTCGATCACCGAACGACACCCCTCTCCTGCAACGCGATTCGCAGAGCCCGCAACGCGTAGTGCATACGGGACTTGACCGTCCCCTCCGGCACCTGCTCGTGCGCAGCGATTTCGGCGACGGTCTGACCGAGGTAGTAGGCGCGGACGACCGTCGCTCGATGGTCCGCGGACAGCGACATGAGGGCATCCGAGAGAATCCACTTGTCGAAGGCCGGGCCGAACTCGTCCGTCGAAGGCCGCTCCGGGACCACATCGGTCTTCAGTTCCCTTGAGTACCTTGCACTTCGACGATCATCGATCACCTGATTGCGGGCGACGGTGTAGAGCCAGGCCCGGATGCCGTCAGTGCAGCCCTGGAGCAGTTCGGGCTTGCGCCACAGCCGCAGCAGGGATTCCTGCACCACGTCCTCGGCGAATGCCGTGTCGCCGCGGGTGAGTCGCAGGACGTAGCGCAACAGCTCTTGGCTGTGTGCGTCATGGATCGCCCGCAGGAGCGCGGCCCGATCGGAATCGGTCATTCCGCTCATGCTCCGCGCGGGTCCTCGACGTCTCCTGTGTATCTCCTTGGGAATACGAGACAGAACGGCCGAACCGTCCAACGGGCGGGTGATCAGTCCAACACGGTGCGCACGACGCCGTCGGCCAGAAGTCGGCCCTTGTCGGTGAGGACGAACCGGTCGTCCTCGATGTCCAGCAAGCCGTCGTCGACGGCGTTCCGGGCCCGGTCGCGTTCTCTCGCGCTGAGCGATTCGGCGGCCAGCCCGCGTCGCAGCCGAAGTCCCAGCATCACGTCCTCAGTGTGCGTCGCGATCGCGTCGAGCTGTTCGAAATCGGCGACGGGCAGGCGCTTGTCGGCGAGGGCTTGCGCGTATGCGTTGGGATGCTTGACATTCCACCACCTCGTCGAGCCGACGTAGCCGTGCGCGCCGGGACCGGCGCCCCACCACCGGCCGCCGTTCCAGTACCCCATGTTGTGCCGGCACTCGCCGCCGGGTCTGCTCCAGTTGGAGACCTCATACCAATCGAACCCGGCTGCGCGAAGTCGTGCATCAGCTATTTCGTAGCGATGCGCGAGGACGTCGTCGTCTGTGGGCGTCATCTCGCCGCGCCGGACGCGTCGACCCATCGCGGTGCCGTCCTCGATGGTCAGCGCGTACGCGGAGATGTGATCAACGCCTCCCTCGAGAGCGGCCTCGATCGACCGCAGGAGGTCGTCGTCGGACTCCCCCGGCGTGCCGTAGATGAGGTCGATGTTGACGTGCTCGAAGCCTGCCGCCCTCGCCTCGCGGGCCGCTGCGGGCGCCCGGCCCGGCGAATGGACGCGGTCGAGGGTCGCCAGCACGTGCCTCGCGATCGACTGCATGCCGAGCGACACCCGCGTGTAGCCCGCCGCACGCAGCTCCGCGAACAACGCGGGCGACGTCGACTCCGGGTTGGCCTCCGTGGTGACCTCTGCGTCGCGCGCGATGTCGAAGTGGTCGCCGATCGCGGCGAGAACCCGGCTCAGCCCCGCGCCGCCGAGCAGTGACGGCGTCCCGCCGCCGACGAACACCGTCTGCACCGGCGGGGCGCCCAGCTGGTCCGCAGCCAGCGCCAGCTCGGTGCGTAAGGCAGCCAGATACTGACCAAACTGAGTGCTCCTGTCGTCCGCGCGGGAGTCGGCGCCGCCCAGTTCGGCAGCCGTGTAGGTGTTGAAGTCGCAGTACCCGCAGCGGGTCGCACAGAACGGGACGTGGATGTAGATGCCGAACGGCTTACCTGCCGTCGGCACCAGGCCGGGCAGGTCAGGGGCTGTTCGAACGGTCACGCCACCAGTCTTCCAGAGGCCTTTTGCTCACCCTGAGCGCAAATCTGGTCCGGTTAGGGCAGATGACGGTGTCCGTGGCACAATTGGCCCGTGATCGCCGCCCGCATCCACACCCACCGCATTTCGTTGGTGGCGCGGCGGCATGTCGATTTCAAGCGCGTATGTAGCTGTTGTTGTCTGCCTTGATGTCGTAGACCGCCCACCTGTACTTATCAGCTGGCCGCCGGATCTGCGCCGCCGGACAGCCTCCCGGTATGACGCGCGATCCGGCTCCACGAAGGAGCCACACCAATGACCACGGCAAAGCCTGTGAAACGCCCGCGCGGCGAGGGCCAGTGGAAACTCGGCTATCGGGAGCCGCTCAACCCGAACGAACAGTTCAAGAAGGACGACGACGCACTCAACGTGCGCGCGCGCATCGTCGACATCTACTCCAAGCAGGGCTTCGACAGCATCGACAAGCAGGACCTGCGCGGCCGGATGCGGTGGATGGGTCTCTACACCCAGCGCGAACAGGGCTACGACGGCACATGGACGGGCGACGAGAACGCCGACATCCTCGAAGCCAAGTACTTCATGATGCGGGTCCGCTGCGACGGCGGCGCGCTGACCAGCGCCGCCCTGCGGACCATCGGCGAGATCTCCACCGAGTTCGCCCGCGACACCGCTGACATCAGCGACCGCGAGAACGTGCAGTACCACTGGATCCGGATCGAGGACGTCCCTCAGATCTGGGACCGGCTGGCAGCAGTCGGCCTGCAGACCACCGAGGCGTGCGGCGACTGCCCGCGTGTGGTGCTCGGTTCGCCGCTGGCCGGTGAGTCCCTCGACGAGGTGCTCGACCCGACCTGGGCGGTCGACGAGATCGTGCGCCGCTTCGTCGGCAACCCCTCGTTCTCGAACCTGCCGCGCAAGTACAAGACGGCGGTGTCGGGTCTGCAGGACGTCGCCCACGAGGTCAACGACATCGCGTTCATCGGCGTCAACCATCCCGAGCACGGGCCCGGGCTCGACATCTGGGTCGGCGGCGGGCTGTCGACGAACCCGATGCTGGCCCAGCGGCTCGGCGCCTGGGTGCCGCTGGACGAAGTGCCCGAGGTCTGGGAGGCCGTCACGTCGGTGTTCCGCGACTACGGCTACCGCCGACTGCGCAGCAAGGCGCGGCTGAAGTTCCTTATCAAGGACTGGGGCGTCGAGAAGTTCCGCCAGGTCGTCGAGGACGAGTACCTCGGCCGCAAGCTCATCGACGGCCCGGCGCCCGAGCCGCTGAAGCACCCGCTCGACCACGTCGGCGTGCAGAAGCAGAAGAACGGCCACAACGCCGTCGGCGTCGCACCCATCGCCGGGCGCGTGACCGGCACGATCCTGACGAAGGTCGCCGACCTCGCGGAGGCCGCCGGGTCTGACCGCATCCGGCTCACCCCGTACCAGAAGCTGGTGATCCTCGACGTCCCCGACGACAAGCTCGACGAGCTGGTCGCGGGCCTCGACGCGTTGGGGCTGCCCTCGCGGCCGTCGTCGTGGCGCAAGAACCTGATGGCCTGCACCGGTATCGAGTACTGCAAGCTCTCGTTCGCCGAGACGCGCAACCGCGCGCAGGTACTGGTGCCCGAGCTGGAGAAGCGGCTCGAGGACATCAACGCCCGGCTCGACGTGCCGATCACCGTGAACATCAACGGCTGCCCGAACTCGTGCGCCCGCATCCAGGTCGCCGACATCGGGTTCAAGGGCCAGATGATCGACGACGGCGACGGGACATCGGTCGAGGGCTTCCAGGTGCATTTGGGCGGCAGCCTGGGGCTGGACAGCGGTTTCGGTCGCAAGCTGCGCCAGCACAAGGTGCTGTCCACCGAGCTGGGTGACTACATCGACCGGGTTGTTCGCAATTTCGTGAAACAACGCGAGCAGGGCGAGCGTTTCGCTACGTGGGCGGTACGAGCAGACGAGGCGGACCTGAGGTGACGATGACCGAGACTGACCTGCAACAGCTGGCTGAGCGCGGCGCGGCCGAACTCGAGGGAGCCAGCGCGGAGGAACTGCTGCGCTGGACCGACGAGAACTTCGGCGGTGCTTACGTCGTCGCATCGAACATGCAGGACGCTGTCCTCGTCGAGATGGCCGCCAAGGTGCGCCCGGGTGTCGACATCCTGTTCCTGGATACCGGCTATCACTTCGTGGAGACCATCGGCACCCGCGACGCGGTCGAGGCGGTCTACGACGTCAACATCGTCAACGTCACGCCGGAGAACAGCGTCGCCAAGCAGGACCAGCTGTTCGGCAAGGATCTGTTCGCGAGCGAGCCGAGCGAGTGCTGCCGGATGCGCAAGGTCGAACCGCTCGGCAAGGCGCTGAAGGGTTACTCCGCGTGGGTGACCGGCATTCGCCGGGTCGAGGCGCCCACCCGGGCCAACGCGCCGCTGATCAGCTGGGACAAAGCGTTCAACCTGGTGAAGATCAACCCCATCGCCGCGTGGAGCGACGAGGAGATGCAGGCCTACATCGACGCCAATGACATCCTGGTGAATCCCCTTGTGTTCGAGGGTTATCCGTCGATCGGCTGCGCGCCGTGCACGTCCAAGCCCGTCGAGGGCGCCGATCCGCGCAGCGGCCGCTGGGCGGGGTCGTCGAAGACAGAATGCGGGCTGCACGCGTCGTGACCCTGGTTCTGACGGCGCACGGCAGCGCGGACCCGAGGTCCGCGGCGAATGCCCATGCCATCGCCGACACCGTGCGACGGCTGCGCCCGTCGCTCGACGTGCGGGTCGCGTTCTGCGAACAGAACTTTCCCAACCTCCGCGACGTGCTCCCGACGTTATCGCGCGGTGCCGTCGTCGTTCCGCTGCTGCTGGCCGACGCCTACCACGCAAGCGTCGACATCCCGGCGATGATCGCGGAAGCCGGCGTCGACGTCCGTCGTGCGGATGTACTCGGCGAGGATGACCGGCTGATCCATGTGCTGCGACAGCGACTCGAGCAGGCCGGGGTGTCGCGGCTCGATCCCGAAGTCGGTGTGCTGGTCACTGCCGTGGGCTCGTCTCGGCCCGAGGCCAATGCCCGTACGCAGACGGTAGCCCACGAACTGACCCTGACGACCCGTTGGACGGCGTCGACGGCGTTCGCCACCGGACCGCACCAGAACCTTGCCGAGGCAGCTCAGGTGTTGCGCGATCGCGGGGCTACTCGCCTCGTCATCGCGCCGTGGTTCCTCGCGCCGGGCAAGATCATCGATCGCGTCGCGGATTTCGCTCAGGCGCATGGCATTTCGATGTCGTCGCCGTTGCTGGCGCACCGCCAGGTGGCCGAGACGGTGCTTGATCGCTTCGATCACGCACTCGCCGCACGCGTCGCCGCCTAGCGCGGGGTCTTCTCGCCCGCCTCGACGGCTATCGGCAGCCTGTTCTCGGCAGGCGCGACCGGGCATGTCGCGTAGTCGGTGAACGCGCACGGCAGATTCGACGCCCTGTTGAAGTCCAGCGTGACGGTTCCGTCGGCAGCGGGCTCGCCGATCGCCAGCGAGCGGCACGCGGCGTAGGTCGTCACGCCGCTGGTGGCGTCGGTGAACAACAGGCCCAGCCCGCCGCCCTTCCCGGCGAAGGCCACGAGCCGCTGCGCTGCTCCCGCGAACTCGAAGTCGATCACCCCGACCGCGGTGTGGTGATGCTCCAACCCCTCCACCACAGCTCCGGTCGTCAGGGTCTGCGGCTGGTCGTACGGTGTGAACCGACCGTGCACCACCCAGTGATCACTGGGCGGGTATGCCGGAATGCCTTTGTACGCAACCAGATCAGGCGACTTGGGATCGTGTACCCGCAGGGCCGCGGAGCCCGTCCGGCGGATGACCTCGATGCGGCGATCGCCGTCGGCGACGAGGAGGCCCGGCGCCCCTTCGACCGGTTCGAGACGCTCGACCCCCTCGACGCCCCGCACATGAACCGCGTCGGCGTCTGCCCGCCACTGTCCCGGGAGGTCGGCGATCGCCTCGAATTCGTCGGTGAGCCAGTACAAGCCGGTGAGCGCGACCCAGCCCAGGGGATCCCCGTAGTAGCTCTCGCGCTCGCGGTGCCACTGCGCCCACGAAGCCTCGAAGGTCGATCTCGATTCAGTCGTCGTCATGAATCTCCTCAGTCCTTGTCTGCCTGAGGCGAACCACACCGCGGCTGCTTTCATTCCCCGCGGGTAGCCATCACCAACACCGACGACAATAAATTCGCCGTGAGCCTAGGTATATACCAGGCCTTTCTCAGCCGGTACCAATACCCGGGTGACCACTGCGCTGTCTGACGACTCCTGCTGTCGCTGAGTCGTTTCAACTCCCCGTTCCGCAACAGAAAGCCCTCACAGTGTCGGTGTTCGTAGATATCGCCCCTGACGAGTCGCAGGCCGACTCGTCGACCACTGTCGCGCCCACCAACAAGTGGC
Organism: Mycobacterium sp.; assembly: GCA_035279185.1. Classification (GTDB taxonomy): domain Bacteria; phylum Actinomycetota; class Actinomycetes; order Mycobacteriales; family Mycobacteriaceae; genus Mycobacterium. Next base: position 746 of record DATEIG010000261.1, on the reverse strand, counting down.
GCGGCAGGCTCACCCGCGCCGCACTGCCGCTGCTGTCGCTGGTCGTCTTCTTCATCGTGTGGCAGATCGCCGCGGCAAGCGGCATCTGGAACCAGACCTTCGTGCCCTATCCGAGTACGGTCTGGCGCGCATTCATCGATGTCTCGACGACGCACGACGGTGTCCGCGGATACGCCGGCTACCTGCTGTGGGAACACCTGTACATGACGCTGCGACGCGTACTGGCCGGCGTGGTCATCGGTGTCGTGCTCGGCGTGCTGCTCGGCCTGGTCATGGGGTCGGTCAGCTGGGTCCGCAGTGTGCTCGAGCCGTGGCTGACGTTCCTGCGGGCACTGCCGCCGCTCGCCTACTTCTTCCTTCTCGTCATCTGGCTGGGCATCGACGAGGCGCCGAAGATCACGCTGCTCGCGCTCGCCGCATTGCCCCCCGCGGCCGTCGCGACCACAGCCGCCGTCGTCGCGGCGCCGGTGGGCCTGCAGGAAGCTGCGCGCGCCCTCGGCGCCTCGCGAAGTGAGGTCATCCGCGACGTCGTCGTTCCCTCGGCACTTCCCGAAACGTTCACCGGCATCCGGCTCGCAGTCGGTATGGCCTACTCCTCGGTGGTTGCCGCCGAACTCTTCAACGGCATCCCCGGTATCGGCGGCCTCGTGAAGGACGCCAGCAATTACAACAACACCCCCGTCGTTCTGGTCGGCATCTTCGCCATCGGAATCTCCGGCCTGATCATCGACGGTCTGCTTCGCGCC
>DATEIG010000260.1:0-3130 GCA_035279185.1 Mycobacterium sp. | reverse complement strand
ATGACGCCGGGTTGAAGTCCTCGAGCTGTGGGACCTGGTTGGTGACGGCATGTGTATCGGCCATGGCCTGATATTACAGTTTCCCGACAGCCGCACAATACCCGTAATGCCTGGGCCGCTAGCTGCAGAGTTGGGCGACCTTGTTGCGGCCCTCTTCGCCGGCGGTGAGCCGCGCCGCCTGCTGCGGGTCCTCGTTGGACGCGCCCGCGAGCGCGTTGACGCCGATGTCCTGCAGATTGTTGGCGAACAGGCGAGCGGCTTCGGCCAGGTCCGGAGGTGTCTGATCATCGAGTCGACTCAGCAAATAGTCGCCACCGCCGATCAGCGACAGCCGGGCGTTGCTCGCCACCGAGTTCTGCGCGATCGGATCGGGTCCGAGGTCAGAGTGGGTCTGCAGTTGCACCGCCTTGCTCACGGTGTCGAAGGCCGCGCACACCTTCTGCTTCGACTCGGCGGTCGGTTCGACGGCCTTCTCCTTCTGCGGCCATGCCAGCACCAGGGCGTATGTGGCAACACCGATGGCGACCAGGGCGATGAACGGGGAGAGCAACAAGGCCCACTTGGCGCCTCCCCCTCCCGACGGCGCCGGCCGTGCGTGAGCCTGCGAGGGCGGAGGGGGCGGCGGCGGAGGAGGTGGTGCCTGATCAGATTCTGTGTCGGCCATGCGGGAAGCGTAACGGCCGCGTTCGCCTCCTCGGCCTCACGACGCGAGGCGGGCGGAGACCACGGGCAGCACCTGATCGGCCGCGGCGAAGAACGACCCGATGTGGGCCTGACCGTCGATCACATCCAGCGTGGCGTCCAGGACGTCGACATCGGCCTCGACATGCGGCACGATCCAGTCCTGCGAGCCGACGTAATACGTTGCGGCACAAAGGATTGACGCCGGGTCGACGTACCGCGTCGGCCGCAGTGACCCATCGATGGCTGCCGCGACCGCAAGCGCGTCGTTGCCGCGTTCCATCATCTCCTGGAACCCGCGGTCCCCGACACCGAGCGCCTGCCAGAGCGCGGACCAGTCGCCGCACCGCAGAAAGCCGGCCAGCGGCCTCAATATGCGGCTGACCTCCTCCTCGTGGGCGTGCATGGCGTACGCGCCCACGACGAGGTGACGGACGCGGTCGGGATGGCGGCTCGCGAGATTGCACGCCAGCCAGCCCCCACGCGAGTAACCCCACACCGTCGCGACGTCGACGCCCTCGGCGTCCAACACAGCGACGAGATCCGCCGTCACCCCCGCCGCCTCATAGGAGTCGGCGTCGTGCGGAGTGTCGCTCTCGCCGTGGCCGAGCGGGTCGACCGCGATCACGCGCCACCGCTCGGCGAGTTTCTCCGCGTACCCGAAGTCGCGCCATTGCCCTGCGGCGCAGAGTGTTCCAGGAACGAGGAGGAGGGGCGGGCCGTTGCCGTCAACCGTGTAGTCGATCGTGAAGCCGCGGGAGACTGTTCGCACCCGGCGATCACATCACGAAGGAACCTGCGCCGGACCCGCGCGACGCGATTTCACCCAGTGCATCCCGCCGATGATGATCGCCGCCAGCGCCCAGCCCAACAGGATGTCCACCACGTAGTGCTCGGCTGTGTACACCAATGCGAACGCCATCACGAGCACATACGCCACCAACAGCGGCCGCCACCCGCGGTGCACCCGATTCCACAGGAACGCCGCGATCGCCGCGGTCATGCCGGCATGCAGCGACGGGATCGCGGCAACCAGGTTCACGCTGGCCTGACCCGCGTCCAGCAGCGCGGACGCCGTGTGGAGGTTCAGCTTGCCCCAGCCGCGCCCGACGATCCGCTCGACCCACGCGTTGGCACCGTCCTGACTCGTCTGCATCGCGCCGAGCAGACCACCGTCGGGCACACTGCGCGCCGACCCGAACATGCACCGCGGACCGGACGGGCCGCCGTCGACGTCGGCAGCGGTACAGCGTGCGGCCGCCCAGGGCGGCGCTGCGGGCACCAGCGCGTAGATGACCAGGCCTGCGAACGAGATCCCGACGAACAGCTTGACGAAGGATTTCCACTCGTCGCGGTTCCGCAGCCACAGCACGCCCGCGACGACGTAGGGCAGGACGAAGAACGACATGTAGACGCTGCTGAGCACGACTTCCCACCACGGCGGGACGGGCTGCTTGAGCCGTTCCTGCAGCCACACCGTCGGCATGGTTCCGAAGAACAGCCACCGATCGGCGTCGGCAGGCCACTGCCACAGGGTCGGCCGACCGACGAGGTCGGCCGCTCCCCTGCTCAGGTCGTAGGCGAGAAGGACCAACGCGAACGGCAGCCAGTCGCGGATCACGTAGAGCATGCGCCTGCCCTGCCCGATGCTGGCGGCCAGCAGACCCGTCGCGATGTACAGAAGCAGCAGCTCACGGTTGAAGGCGAAGCCGTCGGTCACGGTGCGGTAGACGATGACGAACGCCCAGACCGCCACCGCGGTCCACCGCGCGATCTTGAGCCAGCGGTCCCGCGACGTCGCGACGGGTTCGTCGTCGGCAGACGTCAACGCACGTGGCGCATCGTCAACCGTGGACACCCGGACGATCCTAGTTAACCCCCGCGCTACCGAGCGTTATGGGTGAATTTGTTCACCGGATCGTGCCCGGCCACCTCAGTCGAGGTTGTCCCGCAGGAACGCGATGTCGTCCTTGCGGCCCTCGTCGGCGGTCTCGCAGATGACCGGCGCATCGGCCGCCTTGACCACGGCGACCAGCAGGTCAGGGTCGATCTTGCCGGTCCCGAAATTGGCGTGCCGGTCGGCTCCCGACCCTGCTGCGTCCCTCGAGTCGTTGCAGTGCACCAGGTCGATGCGCCCGGTCAGGGCCTTGATGCGGTCGACGGCGTCGATCAGCGCCTCGCCGGCCGCCCACGCGTGGCAGGTGTCGAGGCAGAAGCCGATGCCGGTGTCGCCGATGGCGTCCCACAGCCCGGCGATCGTGTCGAAGTGCCGGGCCATGGCGTGGTCGCCGCCGGCGGTGTTCTCGAGGTAGACGGGCACGTCGGTCTTGAGCTGGTCGAGCGCCTTGGCCCACCGCTCGAAGCCGGCCTCCATGTCCTTGTCGTCGGCATGCCCGCCGTGCACGATCACCGCGGTGGCACCCACTTCGGCGGCAGCGTCGCAGGTGTC
>DATEIG010000259.1:0-9122 GCA_035279185.1 Mycobacterium sp. | reverse complement strand
GACCTGTGACCGCGGCTAGGAAACGGTGATCTCGGCCTTGTCCGGGTAGAACGCGACATGGCCGGCGATGTCGGCCACCGCGGGGTACGGCTGCACGTACGTCCAGATCGCGTCGTCGACGGTGTCGCCCGACGTGGTCGTCACGTGGAAGTAGGTGGCGTCACCTTTGTACGGGCAGTACGTGGTGGTGTCGCTCGACGTCAGCACGCTCGGTACGACGTCATCGAGAGGAAGGTACTGGACGGCCGGATACGTCGACTCCTGCAGCGTCAACGCACTGTCGCTTTCGGCGACGATCTCACCATTCACTCGAACGGTGACGTGCCTGCCGGTGGGTGCGACGGTGATGGGGTGCTCGGCGGTGGGCTCGCGGACGGGTTTGTCGCTCATAGTTGAGCCAACGCGGCGAACCCGACACCTGTTCCGTTCGCGCCGATACGATTCGCCGCATGACTGAACGCGATACTGCATCCGCCGGGGCGGAAGTCGTCATCAACGCCGATCCCGACACCGTGTATCAGCTGATCACCGACCTGGACACGCTGGCATCGCTCGCCGAGGAGAACGAGGCGATGTCCTGGCGCAAAGGCGGGAAGGCGACACCCGGCGCCGTGTTCAGGGGCACCAATCGCAACGGCTCGCACAAGTGGACCACCACGTGCACCGTCACCGATGCCGAACCGGGCCGCGCCTTCGCGTTCGACGTGAAGTACATGGCGTTGCCGATCGCGCATTGGCGCTACGACATCGTCGCCGACGGGGCGGGTTGCCGGGTCACCGAGCAGACGTGGGACCGCAGGCCCGGCTGGTTCACCAAGACCGCCTGGATCGGCACCGGTGTTCGTGACCGCGACGGCGCCAACGCCGAGCACATCAGGCTGACGTTGCAGCGGCTCAAAGCCCGGGCGGAGTCTTAGGGTCTGCCGGCGATCTTGTCGGCGACGACGGCGATCGGCGAGGTCGTCGCGCGGCCGCGGGCCTCATGCCAGTCGGCCAGCTTGTAGGCCGTGTACATGCCGCGCACGCCGAGCCAGCGCAGCGGCTCGGGCTCCCAGTTCGGCGACCGGTGGCCGACCCACGGCAGCTCGGTCCGCGGCGTCTTCTCGCCGATGACGAGATCGGCCAACGTGCGGCCCGCGAGGTTCGTCGCCGTAACACCGTGCCCGACATACCCGCCGGCCCAACCCATTCCGCTGGCCTTGTCGAGCGCGATGCTCGCCGACCAGTCCCGGGGCACGGCGAGTACCCCGCACCAACCGTGGGCTATCGGGACGTCGCTGATCTGCGGCAGCACCGTACGCAGTGTCTCGGTGAGATGGGTGATCGTGCGTTCGGGCACCCGGCCGTCGACGTCGGTGCGGGAGGCGTAGCGGTACGGCACGCTGCGGCCTCCGATGGCGATGCGGTTGTCCACCGTGCGCTGCGCGTAGAAGAAGCCGTGCGCGGTGTCCCCGACCGTCTCACGGCCGTCCCACCCGATGCCGTCCCACACGGCGTCGGAGATCGGCTCGGTCGCGATCATCGAGCTGTTCATCGGCAGCCACCGCCTGCGCAGCTTCGGCAGCCTCGCGGTGAACCCCTCGGTGGCCCGCAGAATGATCGGCGCGGTGACGCTGCCATGCGGCGTCGTCGCCTTGCGCGGCTCCAACGGGGCGACCGGCGTCTGCTCGTAGATGTCGACGCCGAGGCGCTCCACGGTGTCGGCGAGCCCACGTGCCAGCTGTGCGGGCTGGATGCGGGCGCAATGCGGGTTGTAGTACGCGGCGACCACGTCGGCAAACCGGATACGTTCTGCGGCTTCAGCTTTCGACAGCACCGCGATACCGTCGACCTTCCAGCTCAGCTCCTCCTCGGCCTCCGCCGTGAGCCGTGACGCCTGAGCCCGGTTGCGCGCGATCTGCAGCGTGCCGCCCTTGACGATGCCCGCGTCGATCCCTTCGTCGGCGGCGACGTCGATCACCTCGTCGACGGCCTCGTTCAACGCGCGCTGCCAGGTCACCACACCGTCGCGCCCATGCTGCTGGGCCATCCTGTTGCGGTCGCCGGGCACGAGCCCGGAAAGCCACCCGCCGTTGCGGCCGGACGCCCCGAACCCGGCGAACCGCGCCTCGAGGATCGCAATGCGAAGCGACGGGTCGGCGCGCTTGAGGTAGTACGCCGTCCACAGGCCGGTGTAACCGGCGCCGACGATGCAGACGTCGACGTCTCGGTCGCCGGGAAGCGACGGACGGTAGGCGGGTAGTTCCTCGTACCAGTTGGATATTCGGCCGTTGACGGGAGCGGAGGGCACCGAGTGATTCTGGCAGGCGTGTCAAATGTCAGTGCCCGAGCGCATGGTGTGAGCAAGTACGACGAAAGGACACGCCATGTGCTGGCTCTGTGACCATCCCGAAGCAACGCCCGCCGACTTCTCCAGGCTGCTGCGCAAACGCATCCTCAAGAACAGGTGGGCGGTGATGTACGTCGAAGACGAGCGACGACCGTTCGCCTACACGATCGGTCTGCACAACCGAGGCTTCGCCGAGTATCTGGTGACCGGCGTACCGCCTGAGCGGGCGATGCTACTGCTGAACACGGTCGCGGATTACACGATCGAAGAGGTGCAGCCGAAGCCCGGTGACACCATGACCATCGCTGACGAGGTGGAGCTCGAGTTCACCGAAGTCGCCCAGCCGGACGCCCATCTGTGTTGGGCGGCGAATCTCTACGGGCCGGATGTCCGCGCACTGCAACTCGTTTGGCGCGACGAGCGGGGCCATAGCCCGTGGTGTCCGGACTTCGACGGTGGGCGTGGCACGCAGCCCGTGCTCGGCGTGCGCGGGCCCCGAGCCGCCTGAGCGGACATGTCGGTGCCCGGGAGCATGCTGATCGCATGTGTTGGAAATGCGATCACCCCGACGCCCCGGTCGACGACTACCTCGACGAACTGCGCAGGACAATGCTGGAGTCCGGATGGGCCGTGCAGTACGTCGAACGGGCCAGCAATCCGTTCGCCTACACGGTCGGCCTCCACGACTGCGGGCTGCCCGAACTGCTGATCACCGGTGTCTCACCGCAGCGTGCGACGCGGCTGCTCAACGAGGTCGCCAAGGACATGATGAGCGGCAGGCTGCTGACTCCGGGCCAGAAGATCGCGGTGCGTTCGGGCCCACTGGCCGAGATCGTCGAGGTGGCCAACCCTGATGCACACCTGACGTGGGCGGTGGCATTCGGCGGCCCCGACGTCAAGGCGCTGCAACTGGTCTGGGCTGACGGCCGCGGCCGGTGGCCCTGGGCGGCCTCCTTCAGCGACGGGAGGGCCAGACAACCGGTGCTCGGGGTACGCGCTCAGAACGCGTAGCGGTGGTACTGCGCCATGTAGCGCAGCGTGCGCGACAGCGACATCACCCGCGCCATTGCCCGAAACGGAAAGGAGACCTGCCTGAAAGTTGGTGAATCGAAGGGCGACTGCCACGCCAGCAGCCGCAGCACGGGCACGGCGTGGAGGATCTCCTCGGGCCCGTTGATGCCCCAGTGCAGCTTCGCCCCGGCACGGGTGACGACGGCATTGGTCCACTGCGTAGCGATCCCGAACCTGCTGAACGCGTCGAACTGCAGCTCGCCCGAGGGTGCGTGCTCGACGATGCGCCGCAGCAGCGCTTCCCCCTCCCGCGCGGTGAGGTACATCGTCAGGCCCTCGCCGATCATCAACGTCGGCCGGTCGGCGGGTACCTCCGCAAGCCACGCCGGGTCGGTGACTGACGCCGCAACGATGTGGCAATGCTCGCGCGGCGGGTACAGCTTTTCGCGCAGGGCGGCGACGTCGGGAAAGTCGACGTCGTACCACTCGACATCGGGCCCCGGGTCCAGTCGGTGGTAACGGCTGTCCAGGCCGCAGCCGAGATGCACGACGATCGCAGAGGGATGCACGGCGAGGAACTGGCGCGCCCAGGTGTCGAAATGCGCTGAGCGGGTGGTGACCGCCGGCGACTTCCTGGCCGTGATGGTCGTCTTCGACCAGTCGTAATCCAGCCGTTCGACGATGTCGCGCGCCCACCGGTCACCGAGGATCGGGCTATCGAGGTCGGCGTCGAGCGCCTTGGCGTACAGCGTTGCCAGCATGGTCTGCGGCGCCCCGGACAGGTCGACGTGCAGCTTCTCTGTCACGTCCGCCGAGGCTAGTCCCGCAGCGGCCACACGCCGAGAGCCTGAACGGCCCACCGCGCGTCGTTCAGCCTGCCTGCTTGCTCTTGCGCTTGGCCTCGCGCAAGCCCACCCAGAATCGGGCCGCCTCCCGGATCGAGTCCTCCACCGGCCTTGGCTGCCAACCCAATTCGCGGCGCGCCTTCGAACAGTCCACCGGAGCCTCCGCGCGCATCAGCCGTAGCGACGCCAACGACAGCTGCTCGTCGGTGCCCCGCAGCCTTGCCTTCGCCGTGCCCATCGCCGCGAGCGCGTACGACAATGCAAGGGGGATCGCCCTGGCCGGCGGCGCCACCCCGGCGGCCTCCGCCGCGATGCGGGCCACCTCGGCGTTGGTGATCATCTTCTCCGAGATGAGGTACCGCTCGCCGACGCGACCCTTCTCGGCCGCGAGGATCAACGCGCGGGCGGCGTCGTCGACACCGACGGCCTCCAACTCGATGCCCTTCATCACGAACGGCAGCTTGCCGAACGCCGCGCCCGCGATGATCGCGCCGTGCGGGGTGCGGCCCCAGTCGCGGCCGCCGTAGGTGGTGGACACGCACATTGCGATAGCGGGCACCGCGCCCTCGCGGGCATAGCGCAGCACCATCTCCTCAGCCTGCACACGCGACCGCACATACGGAGTCAGCCCGCGCTGAGCGATCAGGTCGTCCTCGGTCGCGACGCGGCCACGCTTCCGGCCGACCGTCACGTAGCTGCTGGTGAAGATGAGCCGTTGCAGCCCTGCATCTTTCGCAACCTCGAGCACGTTGCGTGTGCCCTCGACGTTGGTGTGGAACAGCGGGGCCGGGTCCTTCAGCCAGCCGCGGGTGTCGACGACGCAGTAGTAGACGACCTCGCAGCCCGCCATCGCCTCGCGCAGCACGTCGTCGTCCCAGATGTCACCCACGAACCTGGTCGTCGCCAGATCGTCGATACCGATGGTGTTGGCGCCCCCGCGGACCATCACGCGGACGTCCTGGCCGTCGTCGACAAGCTGGCGCGTGACGTGCGACCCGAGATACCCGTTGGCTCCGATGACGAGAACGGTCATCGGCCACCGAATTTCTTCAGCCACGCCGCCGCTTCCTCGGGCAGCGTCCCGTGCTCCTCCGCCTTGCGGCACCACTTGACCGTCGCCGACACGAACCGCAGCGGGTTGTAGATGTCCTCTTGACGACGCCACAGCCCGTCGCCCGCATAGGTGAGGATCGAGATGTTCGTGGCGCTGACGACGGTGCCGTCGCCGGGATCGCGCATCGGGTTGTCAAGCTCGCAGATGATCCGCCCGGTGGGTTCGTCGATCACCGACCACAGCGACGGGAAGTGCGTCATGTGGCTGCCGGGGAACGTCTCCATCGTCCGCCAGATCCACTCGCGCACCGCTTCACGGCCGCGCATCGTGCCCGCCGCGTGCTCGACGTAGACCACGTCCTCGCTGTACTGCGCGACCCAGGGGTCCCAGTCGCGGGTCTGCGCGGCGCGGTCGACGGTCTTTTCGAAGTTCGCGAACGCCTCTGCCAGCTCGTCGCGCGTGAACAGCATGCTCGTCACGGGACAAACTAGAACACGTTCTAGGCGTGTTTGTCGAGGACGAAGTCAGGAATCACTGAGCACCGCGCGGTCGCCGAGCGGCGCCTGCAACGGCACGTCGAGCGTGCCGAACAGCGCGATCATGATGCAGGCCCGGTCGACCGCATCGGCGCGCGTGCCGACGAGCAGGTCGACGGTGACCGATTCGGGTGTTTCCGTCACGGTGGCGTGGGCGCCGTAGCACTCGGGTGTACCCGAGGTGAAGTGCACCGCCACCGCGTCCGGCCGCGTTGCCCGACTCCAGCCCTCGATGCGGGCGGGATGGGGGTTCACGAGCGACGGATCATCGACGAACTCGACGCCGCCTGCAGGCACCTCGGGTGGCGCGAACGTGTCGGCCCACGCCGCCGGGGCCGTCGGCGCCACGAGCAACACGGCCGTGCACGCAGAGGTGATCGCGATCCGCATGTGTCCACCGTAACGCGGCTGACCTGGATTAACCGGGCGGTGTATACCGTTATAGAGACGCTATGAAAAGCAACTACCACAAGAATCCCGAAGCGGTCGGCGCACTGTCGCCGGAGCAGTATCACGTCACGCAGAAAAACGGCACCGAGCGACCGTTCACCGGCGAGTACTGGGACAACCACGAGCCCGGCATCTACGTCGACGTCGTCTCCGGCGAGCCGCTGTTCGCATCCGTCGACAAGTTCGAGAGCGGCTCCGGATGGCCGAGCTTCACCAAGCCGATTCAGGATGAGAACGGCCCCAACGTTGTGGAGAAGCGCGACTTCTCGCACCTGATGATCCGCACCGAGGTGCGGTCCACCCACGGCGACAGCCACCTCGGGCACGTCTTCACCGACGGGCCCAAGGCCGACGGAGGGCTGCGGTACTGCATCAACTCGGCCGCTCTGCGATTCATCCATCTCGACGACCTCGAGGCCGAAGGTTACGGCCAGTACCGACAGCTCTTCACGAATCAGGAGGCACAGGCATGACGGAGTTGAAGAAGGCGATCCTGGCGGGCGGATGCTTCTGGGGGATGCAGGACCTGATCCGCAAGCAGCCCGGCGTGGTGTCGACCCGTGTGGGCTACACCGGCGGTGAGAACGCCAACGCCACCTACCGCAACCATCCCTGGCACGCGGAGGCGATCGAGATCGTCTACGACCCGGCGCAGACCGACTACCGGGCGCTGCTCGAGTTCTTCTTCCAGATCCACGATCCGACGACGCGCAACCGTCAGGGCAACGACGTCGGAAGCAGCTACCGGTCGGCGATCTTCTACACCGACGAGGAGCAGAAGAGCGTCGCGCTGGACACCATCGCCGACGTCGACGCGTCCGGGCTGTGGCCGGGCAAGGTCGTCACCGAAGTCGTTCCCGCAAGCGACTTCTGGGAGGCCGAGCCGGAGCACCAGGACTACCTGGAGCGTCAGCCGTGGGGCTACACCTGCCACTTCCCGCGGCCGGACTGGAAGCTCCCCCCGCGCACGCGAGGAGCGGAGAAGCAGGAGCGCGCTGAAGTCTAGCGTCCGTGCGCGCGTAGCTGATACAGCCCGCGCGTGACTGAAACGGTCTGGCCGGCTTCATCTTTGACCACTGCGTCGAGGACGAAGTCGGCCTTTCCCTTTTCGGCGGCCTCCGCCTCGATGCGCGCGATCTCGTTCTCGTCGAGGCTGGTCTCGGCGCGTAAGTCGGTGCGCGCCATCCCGCTGAACGTGATGTCGACGTTCTTCACCAACGGGTAGTACTTGGCGGCGTCGAAGGTGGCGAGCGCGATCACCCCACCGAGTATCTCGGCGACGGTGAACTGCACGCCGGCGTAGACGACACCGAAGTGGTTGCCGTTGCCGTCGGCGGGCACGGAGGCGACGGCATGGCCGCGGCGCGCCTCCAGCACCGTGATGCCCATCCGGTGTGCGGGCGGGATGGTCTGCGCCATCGCGCCGTTCATCATGTCGACGAGGTTGCTCACGCCGCCGACACTACTTGCGGCGTCTCATCACCACTCTGCCGCCGTCCTTCGGGGTGTAGGCCACGCCGCGGTGGTGGACCTTCTCGTCCGGCGCGTCGTCGGTCTCGATCTCGAAGTGCTCCAGCACCGTTCGGAGCACGACGTGCATCTCGGTGTTCGCGAAGGCAGCACCGATGCAGCGCCTGGTGCCGCCGCCGAAGGGCAGCCATGCGAACGTCGGCGGCTTCTTGTCGACGAACCGGTACGGGTCGAACCGCTCCGGGTTGTCGAAGACGTCGGCGTCGTCGTGCAGGTCGGCGATGCTGACGAAGACGTTGCACCCGTGATCGACGTGCCACTCGCCGAGGTCGAAGTGCGGCGCTGCGACGTGGCGTCCCGCGAAGTCGATGACCGTGCGCGAGCGCTGCAGTTCGAGGATGAAGGCCTGCCGGAAATCGTCGCCGCCCTCATCGACCTCAGCGACGAGTTTCGCGAGGATCTCAGGGTGGCGACGCAACCGCTCGAATGCCCAGCCGAGCGCGGATGCGGTGGTCTCGTGTCCCGCGCCGAGCAGGGTCAGCAGCTCATCGGAGACGTCCTGCCGTGACATCGCGCTGCCGTCCTCGTAGCGACTGCGCAACAGCAGCGCCAGAATGTCTTCTCGCTCTTCGAGATTCGGGTCAGCCTCGGCCTTGTCGATCAGCGTGAAGATGACCCGGTCGAAGTTGCGGCGAAACTCGTCGAGCCTGCCCCACGGGCTGCGGCGCCCGGTGCGGAACGGCGGCTTGGGTATGCCCGCCACGCGCGAGCCGAGCTTGACCCACGGCGGAATGATCTCGCGCAGGTAGTCCAGTTCGCCCCCGTCGGCGCCGAAGACCGTCCGCAGGATCACGTTCAGCGTGATCCTGTTCATCGGCTCCAGGGTCTCGAACTCCTCGCCCACCGGCCAGTTCGCGCTCTCGCGAAGCGTCTCTTCCTCGATGACCTTCTCGTAGTTCTTGATGCTCTGGCCGTGGAACGGGGGCGCCAGCAGCTTGCGTCGATTGCGGTGTTCGGTGCGGTCGAGCGCGAACACCGAGCCGGGGCCGAACATTCTGCTGAGGTTGGGTCGCACGTTGACCAGGTCGTCGGTGCTCGCGGTGAACACCTGTCGCACGAGTGCCGGGTCCGACACGAAAACACTTCGACCGAAGAACGGGACGTTGAGCTCGAACACATGGCCGTAGCGCTTGCGGAGCGCCCGGACGAACCGCCTGCGGGCCGCGGCGAACGCGACACCCTGCACGATCTTCGGCAATTGCACCGGGGTGGGAGCCTTGCCCGATTGCGGTGCCGACGTGCCGTCCGTGTCCACGGTGGCGGTCTCGGTCATGAATTCATCACTCCAACCGGTCTGTGGTACTGCTTCGTACCGCTTCGTTTTGTCAAACGGTACTCTGCGGTACCGTGTTGTGACAAGCTTTCCC
>DATEIG010000258.1:0-39000 GCA_035279185.1 Mycobacterium sp. | reverse complement strand
CTCTCACGGTGAGAATAAGCGTTTCTGGTTAGCTCGCCGAAGGTGCTGCTCGTAGCCTAAACGTGAGAAAACGCAGACCACTTTGGCCGTCTTCACTGTGTCACGATTCTCGTTCCCCATTGACGGCACCAATGGTGTGCGATCAGCCTGAGCCAGTGAAAGTTATCGACGATCCGGTTCGGTTCTTCGGACCTGATGTCATCCAAGACCCCTATCCGATTTACGACGAGATGCGCGCGCAGGCGCCGGTTCATCGCGTAGGCGAGTCTCCGTTCTACGTCGTGTGCGGTTGGGACGCGGTCATCGAAGCGATCGGTCGAGTCGACGACTTCTCGTCGAACCTCACCGCGACGATGATCTATCGCGACGACACTGTGGAGCCGTTTGTCATGGGTCAGCCGGGTGGCCCCGAACACGCCTTGGCCACCGCGGACGATCCGCTGCATGCCGAACATCGAAAGCTGCTGCTGCCGCACCTTTCAGCCAAACGGGTTCAGGTCATCGAAGAGTTTGCGGCGCAGGCGGCCAATCGACTCTGGGACGACAATCTGGATGGCGACGGGCACTACGAATGGATGAGTGCGATGGCCAATCGGCTGCCGATGATGGTCGTTGCAAAATTGTTGGGATTATCGCAGAACGATGTCGACAAATTCATCCGATGTGGCTACGCGACCACCGCTTTGCTGGACGGTCTGATCACGCCTGCGCAGGTCGAGGCTGCGGGCATGGCTGCAATGGAGCTTGGCGGCTATGTGCTGGAACATTTTGAGAAGGCAGCCGATGACCCGCAGTCCGGCTTGATCGGGGATTTGGCGACGCGGTGCGCATCGGGGGAAATCAACCAAGTGGTTGCGCTCACCATCATGCTGACCTTGTTCAGCGCAGCCGGCGAGTCGACAGCCTCCCTGCTGGGTAACGCTGCCTGGATTCTGGCCGAACAACCTCACATTCAGGAGCAACTTCGTCACGACCCCTCGCTGCTGGGTGCTTTCATCGAGGAAACCCTGCGATACGAGCCTCCCTTCAGGGGGCATTACCGGCACGTCTGGCGTGACACCTCGTTGGGCGGAGTCGAGCTTCCCGCGGACTCCCATCTGCTGCTGCTGTGGGGCGCAGCCAACCGCGATCCGGCGCAGTTCGACCATCCTCACGTGTTTCGGCTGGACCGTGCTGCGGCCAAGGGGCACTTGGCGTTTGGCAGAGGCGCCCACTTCTGCGTTGGGGCCGCGCTGGCCAGATTGGAAGCGCGAATCGTCCTCACCGTACTGCTCGGGCGCACGAACTGGATCGACGCTGTCGACACAGGGCCCTGGCTGCCAAGCATTCTCGTACGGCGACGCGAGCATCTACGGCTCGCTGTGCGCTAGTTGACCCGAGGAGGGGACATCGTGCACGACGATCTGCACACCTGCTTTGCCCTGGAGCAAGCCAAGGCGCGGTACTGCCGGTTGATGGACACCAAAGATTGGGCCGGTTTAGCCGCCCTTCTCACCGAGGATCTGGTCTTCGACCTCACCGACGGAAATCCAGATGCATCTCCGATCGTTGGACGAGACGCAGCCCTCGAAGCAGTCAAGGCGTCAGTCGGCGATGCCAAGACCGTGCATCAGATCCATTCTCCCGAATTCGATCTCAATGGCGACGAGGCGCTTGTGATTTGGGCGGTGCAGGAGCGAGTGGTGTGGCCGAACGGCACTTCGCTTACTGCTTACGGCCACTACTTCGATCGATGGATCCGCGACGAAGGTGGGTGGCGTATCGCCGAATTGAAGTTGACCCACCTGGTCATGGATGTCGCCTAGAGTTCCTCGTCGTCGACGCGGTTCAGCGGTCACTGACGCGCGAAATCTCCTGTAGCAGCGGCCGTGAGGCCGCTCTGACCTCACGAATCGTCAAGTGCTGCAATGGGTGTATCGCGACGATCAGTTGGACATGACCCTGAGAGTCGAGTACGGGTGCCGAGATCGTGGCGACCGGATGTCTACCGCTCGTCTTCTCGTCCGGCAGCACACTCGCCGAGGCGAACTCGACACGCAACTGATCGATGACAGAGCGCAGGTTGTGCGGAACAGCATCGCCGGTGAGCGTTCCTATCGCCTGGGCCGCCTGTGCGAGCGCCGGTGTCATCCAGTCGACGTCATATCCGCGGTCGCGCGTGCGGGCCAACACGTCGCGGAGTCGCTTTGCAAGCGACGGATCCCCCGCGGCCCCCCTCTCCACCCACGCCTTCTGTTCGTCCGCGGTGTCCCACGCGGCGAACGCGATGCCGAACGGCGGAGCGTAGGGAATCTTTTCGTTCGGCAGCGCGGTGTTGGACGAGTTGTCCGGGTGCTTGAAGGCCGTGATCACGAGATGATCCCTGCTGCGCTCCAACACCGAGGCGGCCATGCCTGTCGATTCGGCCAGTCGCCGGACCACATCACGGGCATAGATGGTCGACGTCCCCGAGGTGTCGAGTCGGGCCGCCACCTGTTTCAACGCGGGCCCCGGCCGGAACACCTTGGTCTGCGGGTCTCGGCTGACCCAACCGCGATCCGACAGCGTCTTGAGAATCGCGTGCGCCGTGGCCTGGGAGAGGTCGAGTTCGCGCACGACGTCTGAGAACCGCATCGGCTGATCGCCCGACCGGCTGAGCAATTCGACGACGTCGAGCACTCGTTCGGTTGGCGCCGAATTCGCCCCGCGCAACCTTGACTCCCTTCCGTGCGCCTTTTACGGTCATCTCAGTAATCAGAGAACTTTTCTCGATAATACGAGAATTGATCAGGGGTGGGAACAGGTGCGAGCAGTCGTATTGCGAAACGGCGAATTGGACGTCCGCGAGACAGCCGATCCCGTCCCCGGCCAAGGCGAGCTCCTGCTCAAGACGTTGAGTACCGCAATTTGCGCGTCCGACGTCCACTTCATGGATCATCCCGAATCGGCAATCGACGACCCGACCGGTCGATCGCTGTACGACCCGGACCGCGACATCGTCATGGGCCATGAATTCGTCGGCGAGGTCGTCGGCCGCGGCCCTGGGTGCAGCGATGCCTTTCCGATCGGAAGCCGCGTGACGTCCATGCCGATTCGGTTGGTGGACGGAGGCGCCGGAGGCCTACGAGTCATCGGACAGCACCCCGAGGCGCAGGGCAGCTTCGGAGAACTCCTCGTCGTACCGGAAGCCACCGCACGAATCGTCAACGGGTCCGTACCCAGTGATGCGATCGCTGTCGTCGACGCTTTCGCCGTCGGCGAGTACTACGTGCGTGCCGCCGCGGTCCAACCCGGCGAAGTACCGATCGTCGTGGGCGCCGGCGCCGTCGGGCTGTCGGCGGTCGCTGCCTTGGCCGCCCGTGGCATCTCGCCGATCATCGTCTCGGATTTTCAGGCAGAGCGCCGCCAGCTCGCCCAGGCCAGCTTCGGCGCGCATGTCCTGGTCGATCCCGCCGAACGGTCCATCTTCGACGTCTTCCGCGAAGTCAGGGCAGAGCACAAGATGGCAGGCACTGCAGTGGTATTCGAGTGCGTCGGCGCGGTGGGCCTCATCGACCAGATCGTCAAGGAGGCAGACTTCTACACCCGCATCTATTGCGCGGGCGGCTGGTACACCGGCGACACCCTCAACATCACCGAGGCCACCCGACAGGGGTTGACTCTGCGGTTCGGCGGTGGGCCGATGCCAGAGGACTGGTACGGCGTGCTGGATGCGGTCGTCGAAGGACGTCTCGACCCAATGCCCAGCGTCGGCAGGATCATCGGACTCGACGAGGTGCCGGAGGCACTCGATCAGACACGCAGATCGGACGGACCGCCCCGCATCGTGGTGCACCCGAACGGAGACGTCGCATGACCAGCACGCGAGGAGCATCTTCAGTGACGGATCGGGACGATCTCGTCGAACTGACCATCCGCTATGCCACCGCCATCGACACCGGGCAATACTCGCTTTTGACAACGGTGTTCACGGACGACGCGCACGTGGACTACGGCGTCGTCGGACAGTGGACGGGTGGCGCCGCGGTGGCTGCATTCATGGAGGCTGCCCACGTCTTCGCGGCCCACACCATGCACCGGATGACAAACCAGGCCATCGACGTCGACGGCGACACGGCCACGATGCGTACCTACGTCGACGCGCTCATCCTGCTCGAGGACGGGTCGGGCGCGAATCCGGTCGGCTACTACGACGATCACGCGGTGCGCACACGCGACGGATGGCGCCTCGTGCGTCGCTCGTACACCTCGGTCCGGTTGGCGGCGGTGCCGGCCCCATGACCGACGACTTCGCGTCCAAGTACGGGCCGTGGGCAGTCGTCGTCGGGGCCTCTGACGGTGTCGGGTTGCTGTTCGCCGAGCGGATCGCTGACGAAGGTGTGAACGTCGTGCTCGTGGCGCGGCGCCAACACCTGCTCGACGAAGTGGCACAGGGCATTCGCCATCGCACCCGGGCCGATGCGCGGACTCTCGCCGTCGACCTGACTGATGCCGACGCATCACAGCGCATCATTGACGCCACCTCGGACCTCGACGTCGGCATGCTGGTCTACTGCGCCGGTGGCGATCCGAATTACCAACCCTTCCTCAACAATCCGGTGTCGGCGGCGGAAGCCCTGCTGCAACGCAACTGCCTGGTGTTGATGCGGCTGTGCCACCATTTCGCCCGCCCCATGGTCGAGCGGGGCAGAGGTGGCATCGTGAACTTCACGTCGGGTGCAGCGTTGGCCGGTGGTCGCAACATGGTGGCCTACGGTGCAACCAAGGCCTTCGACATGGTGTTCACCGAAGGCCTGTGGGTGGAGTTGCACGACAAGGGCGTGGACGTGCTGGGTCTGGTCCTCGGTATGACCGACACACCGGCACTGCGAAAGCTGGAGTTCGAGCGCGGGCGCCTCGCCTCCGTCGACGACGTCCCCGACGGTGCTGTCACCGCCGCGAGCGTGGTGGACGAAGCGTTCGCCAACCTCGGCAACGGACCGACGATCGCCACCGGCGACGACGTCCGAATGGGGATGGAACTCTTCAAGTCCATGTCACGCAACGAGGTGGTCCGACTGATCATGCACGCGAGTGCCGAAGTCATGGGTACTGATACACGGCAGGGGAGCTGAGCGCCGCGATGTTCACGCTTCGCTTCGATATGCGATCGCAGTCGCCGGGTACCGCCACATCGGAGTTGTACGCCGCGGCCTGCGAGATGTCGGCGTGGGCCGAGGATCACGGCTGCCTCGCGGTTGTGCTGTGCGAGCACCACTGCGCGGACGACGGCTATCTGCCATCGCCATTGCTGCTCGGCTCGGCGATTGCCGCGCGCACCAAGCAGTTGATGCTGAACCTGACGATCTTGCTGCCCTTTTACGATGTAGTCCGCCTTGCGGAGGACATCGCCGTGCTGGACCATATCAGCGCGGGTAGAGCCACCTATGTCTTCGGGATCGGCTACCGCGCGGAGGAATTCGACCATTTCGGACTGTCGTTGTCAGATCGAGGCCGCATCGCCGACGAGAAGCTCGGCTTGTTGCGCCGCTTGCTGGCCGGGGAAGAGGTCGAGTACGGCAGCAGGCGCATGAGGGTGACACCGCGTCCGCGGACGACGGAGGGACCTATGCTGAATTGGGGTGGTTCGAGCCTGGCTGCGGCGCGGCGTGCGGGCCGCAACGGCCTCGGCCTGCTCGCCAATGGCGGGGTTACCGGCATGCAGGAGGCTTACGAAAAAGCGTGCCGCGACAACGGTTTCGAGCCCGGTTTCGTGCTGATACCCGAACGAGATGTCGTGACGAACCTTTTCGTGGCCTCCGATGTCGACGCCGCCTGGGGCGAGATCGGTGAGTACCTGCTGCATGACGCCATGGCCTACTCCGAGTGGAACCCTGGCAATGAGGTGTCGGCGAACGTGACCACCGCCACGTCCGTCGACGAATTGCGCCGCACGTCGTCCTCCCACGTGATCCTGTCGGTCGAAGAGGCGAGACAGCGCATCGCCAGTGGCGAGATGTTCAATCTCTCACCCTTGTGCGGCGGGATACCGCCTGACATCGCGTGGCCGTACCTGAAGCGATTCGCCGAACTGACCTAGCAGAGAAAGGTAACGACATGACCAGCGATCGGACGGCCATGAACGAGCGGATCGCCTTCGAAAAGTGGGAGGGTTACGCGAAACCCATCGACCGCGGCCGCCACGTCGATTTCGGTGACAAGTTCGTCTTCGCACCGGATTACGTCATGATGAGTCCCCACTTCAACAATGGCACGCCCCAGTCGGCGACGGATATGTTCTCCGACGAAGTGGCAGCGGCAATGGCCGAATACGCACCGGACGGCGACATGCTGACCGCAGAGTGGCGCATGTGGTGGAAGCACATGCCGGACTACCGGCTCGTCAGCCCGTTCGAATGCGTTGCCGGGGAGTGGGGCTTCACGTCCTGCGATACGTACGCGGGAACGCTCGCAGACGGAACGGTGCTCGAATTACGCGAGTGGGACTACATCTGGACCAACGAGGACGGACACGTCACGCGCTGGGACTGGTTCGTCGACACCGACAAGTGGGAGCAGTTGCTTTCGCTCGTCGGACTCGAGGCGAAGGGGCTGACGAGTCAGCAATACACCGTCAACTTTCTACGCCAAGGCGGAGTAGGTAATTGGTGCCCTGCCCGCCGTTCGGCAGTCTCAAGACAGATAGGGGGAGTTGAACAGTGACCGAGACGGATTCTTTTCGACCATATCGGGTCGTCCACATCGGGACTGGTCTGACGGGGAGGGAGGCTTTGCGGGCGACAATCAATGACCCGGCGCTGGAACTCGTCGGAGTCAAGGTGTCGACTCGCGACAAGGTCGGAGTCGACGCGGGTCGACTTGTCGACAGTACTGATGTAGGGATCACGGCGACCGATGACGTCGGTGAGATCCTTGCGTTGAAACCCGACTGCGTTTTGTACTGTTCAACTGCGGTCCGACGCGAGGCCGAAGCCATCGCGGACATCGTCACCTACCTCGAGGCGGGGAGCAACGTCGTGACGATCTCGACGATCCCGATGGTCTATCCGCCGGCTGCGCCACCCGACTGGCGTGCTGCCGTGGAAGCCGCAGCGGCGAAGGGAAATTCGACGTTCTATGCGACCGGCGCGGAGCCGGGCTTCATCAGTCTGAACATTCCCACCGCGCTACTTGCGGGTGCCGGCGCCATCGACTCATATCGGATGGACGAATACGCGATCAACCTGGACAAGGCTTATCCGATCTGGGATGTCCTGCATGAATCGATGGGTTTCGGGAAAGCGGAGGGGCATGTGCCCGCTCGAATCGCATCTGGAAAGGTCAACCACGATTGGGAAACCGTGGTGCGCTACATTGCCGACATCCTCGGGTTGGAACTCGACGGTGTCGAACTGGACTGGGAGACATTGCTCGCGCCGTCGGATCTGGAGACCGCGCTCGGCGTGATTCCGCAGGGGACGATCTGTGCGCACCGCTGGCAACTTGCCGGCGTTGTCGACGGGCGGAAGGCAGTCGCGGTTCAGTATTTCGCAACGGTGAGTTCGACACCCTGGCCGCAACGCTGGCCACGGCCGTCGAGAGAGGACCAAGGCGGCATGGTGTTCCGAGTCGAGGGTCGGCCGAGTATGAGCATGGAGCTGTACATGGAGCAGTCGGCCTCGGATCGGGTCAACCCGGGTGTGGCCGTCACGGCGCTCGCCGCAGTGAATGCGATACCCGAAGTCGTTGACGCACCAGCGGGTTTGATCGGGCATCCGTTGGCGGGTCCTTCAATAGTGAGCAGGCAATCGCGGACCACACGCCGGTAGCGGAGGCAGTTGCCATCGATCAGTTTCCGACACCGCCCTGACGCAGAAAATTGATGGTGTAGCCCCGGAAGGTCAGTTCGCTGGGGTCGAGACCGATGAGGTCCAAGAACGGATACCACTGACGTGAGTCGACGAACCAGTCCCACCGACTGATGTGTCCGTCCTCGTTGGTCCAGATGTAGTCCCACTCACGCAGTTCGAGCACCGTCCCGTCGGCGAGCGTGCCCGCGTAGGTGTCGCGGGAAACGAAGCCCCACTCGAAAGCATCGCAGTCGAACGGTGTGACGGTTCTGAAGTCGGGCATGTGTCTCCACCACATACGGAACTCCGGCGTGAGCATGTCCCCGTCGGGGGCGTGCTTGGTCATGGCGGCCGCGAGCTCATCTGAGAAGAGGTTCGCCATCGGCTGTGCAACTCCGCCATTGAACAGCGGGCACATCATCACGGCGTCCGGTGCGTAGATCCACTCGTCGCCGTAGGTGACGTAGTTCGTCTCAGTGACTTTCGAGTACGCCTCCCACTTGGCGTGCGCAAGCCTCGTGTGCAGAGCCACGCGATCAGTTGTCATCACGTCCGCCTACCGATCAGATACCGATGAGCTCCTTGAGGTTCCTTCCCATCACTCGGGCAGTGGTGTCGGCGGGTAGGTTTGTCAGTTCGCTGACGAAATCAGCAGGCTCAGCAAGACCCTCGGGATGCGGATAGTCCGAACCGAACATCACGCGGTTCGCGCCGAGGATGTCGATGAGCGCTGACATGTCCTCCTCATGGAACGGGTTGACCCACACGTGGCGGCGGAACACGTCGGACGGATGCTCGCTGAAGTCATACGGCCGCTTGCGGTAAACCCGGTCGAAAACGTCGATCAGGCGGTGGGCCCACGAACCACCGTTTTCGACAACGCCGATGCGCACGCCGGGGAACCGCTCGAACACCTCGTGCGCAATGAACGCGGCGAGGGTGTCGAAGATGTTGCGGCTCTCCTCGTAGATGAAGCCCCGCAACTTGCTCAACGCGAACCCGTTGAACTCCGCGGCATCCTCCCAATCGTCGACATAGCGCTCATAGCCGGAGTCCGAGTTGTGCATCTGGACGGAGATACCCGCCTCCTCGACGAGGCGCCAGAAGTCATCGAACTCCGGCAGGGCCGCCGAACGTGAGGTCCCGTCTTCGCGCGGCACGGGGGCGGGGCGGATCAACACCGTTTTGGCGCCGTTATCGAGACACCACTCCAATTCCTTCACGCCGAGTGCCGGATCGTTGAGGGAGATGGCCGGTACCGGGAAGATCCGATTCTGGTAATTGAACGTCCAGTCCTCGAGGAGCCACCGGTTGAAGGCGTGGGTGACCGCATGTGTCAGCTCGGTGTCCGACTTCGTCCGTTCCTCGAGCATGCCCGCGGTCGTGGGAAACATGACGGTTCCGTCGACCCCTTGGCGGTCCATCAGGGCCAGGCGTAGGTCAGGGCGCCGGAACTCGTCCGGGCAGCGGATCGGTTCGGCGAGTTCACGCAGTGTCTTACCTTCCGGGTTGATGCCCCGGAAGTAGTCAGCCCAGGCGCCCGGTGTGGGGATCACCTCGTAGGTGGGGTTCGGGATGGTCTCGGTGACAGTGCCCAGAATCTGGAGTTTCTTGCGGCCATTGACGTCGACGAACTTCACCGCCTCGGAATACTTCTCCGGCAGGTACCGGGTGTAGGCGTCGATGGTCTCGTACATGTGGTTGTCGGCGTCCCAGACCTCGAACGAACCCGTCTCCGTCACTGCGTCCTCCTATGACGTACAGATGGCGGGCACGAAACGACCCGCTGGTAATGACGTTATCCTATATCGAGAGCAGTGATTCTCACTAGCCCGTCCCAGCCGCGAGGAGAGCGAGGTCGTCGATGGTTCGTGCCGGATCCTCGGCAGGCGGCACCACCTGCAGGTGGTCGACGCCCATCCGGCGATAGGCGTCGAAGGTCTTGCCGAGCTCATCGACGCCGGCCTGCGGATCCAACCTGACGGACGCCACCACCTGCAGATCGGTCCGCGGTCTTCCCTGGGCCTCAGCCAGACGGAGAAGTTCGGCGAGCAATTCCGCGAACCGACTCTGCGACGTCGGCGCGGAGATCCAGCCGTCGCCGATGCGGACCGCCCGCTTCATGGCGGCGGTGGAATGGCCGCCGACCAGGATCGGTATGGGTCGTTGCTGCGGTTGCGGCGACGGGTCCATCGAATCGAATGCGTAGTAACTGCCCGAGAACTCGACGTAAGGCTCGTTCGCACACCACAGCGTGCGCAGGACGTCGATGTGCTCCTCCGCGCGCGCCGCCCGGTTGTCCCACGGCATGTCCATCGCGAGCGCTTCCTCGCGCATCCAACCGATGCCGACGCCGTAGACCAGACGCCCTCCTGACAGCGCATCGAGTGTCGCGAGCTGCCGGGCGTTGGCAATGGGATTGCGGATCGGCAGCACGGCGACCGATGTGCCGAGGCCGATCGTATCCGTCTGTCCTGCGACAAAGCTGAGCGTGGTGAGCATCTCGAAGTTCGGGGCCAGATTCTCCGACAGCCAGCCGTCGGCGACGGCGGTGGGACGGCGGCCGAGCACGTAAGGAGACGAAACATGATGCGGCAGAACGAGATGGTCCACTGCCCACAATCGGTCGAGGCCGCAGCCCTCCGCGGTCTGGGCGAAATCCCGGATGAACGTGGGCGACGCCGTGGGTCCGGTGTGGGGCAGGACGACGCCGATACGCATGGCTGTCCCTCTAGAGGTTGGTGTAGTGGCCGCCGTCGACGCCCAGGGTCTGGCCGGTGATGTAGCGGGCGCCGGGCCCGACGAGAAACGCAACGGCCGCGCCGATATCGGTCTCCGGGTCACCGATGCGTGCCAGCGGAATCCGTCTGGCCAATCTCGCCTCCATGTCCGGGTCCGCCTCGATCGCGGCGGTCATCGCTGGTGAATAAGCGAGCGGCGAAACGACGTTCACGGTGATCTGATGCGGGGCCCATTCCCTGGCCAAACTCTTGGCGAAGCCGCGCAAAGCACCTTTGACGGTCGCGTACAGGGGCAGCGTCGCGCTGCCTTCGATACCGGCGGGTGAGGTCATGACGATGAAGGTGCCGCCGCGCTGCCGCAGGGCGGCGAACGCGGCGCTCGCGCATGCGTGCGCCCCGCCAAGGGACACACTGTAATGCTCCTCCCACTGCGCCGCCGTCACGTCGGCCAGCTGGTGGGGTTGGCTGGAGAGATTGCTCGTCGCGTTGTGTACCACCGCATCCAGGCGCCCTGTGGACGCGAGCGCCGTCTCGACGGCCTTGGTCACCGACGCCGTGTCGGTCACGTCGCACCGCGCCCATGTCGCGTCGTGGCCTCGTGCCGTGATGTCACCGACGACGGCCTGTCCGGATTCGGACCGCGAGGCGACGATGACATGCGCACCGTGGGCAGCCAGACCCATGGCGATGCCGCGGCCGACGCCGCCTCCGGCCCCGGTGACCAAAGCTGTTCTCCCGTCGAGCATCACGGCAGCATCACCGAGCCACCGTCCACCACGATGGTCGCTCCGGCCAGATGCTCCACATCTGCCCGGAGCAAGAACGTGACAGCCTCGGAAACCGATCGGACGAGGGTGTCATCGTCGGTGACGGCTGCGGCAGTCAGATGGGTGGTCAAGGCTTCGAGGTCGGGGGCGAAGATGTGCAGCGGAGCTGCCACCATGGCGACGCCGATACCGGCGGAGCGCCACTGTCGTGCCGCGGACTTCGTCATCGCCCTGATGCCCTCGACCGCGGTCGTGTACGGCACCAGTCCGGCCGCTCCCGCCATCCCGATGGTCGGCACGACGACGACGACCCTGCCACCGCTCGTCATCGCCGCGTATGCACGCTGCAGCGCGGCCAGCGTTCGCCACACCGTCCCGCTGACGGCCTTAAGCCACTGGGCGTCGGAAGTCTCGGTGACGGCGACCTGCTCCGGTACGGGATCTGCGCCGACCACGAGGACGACGCCGGTGGTGCCTGCAGGTATCTCGCTGTCGGCGTCGCGTCGAGACGCTGCGATTCCGTCGGCCAGTGCCGGACCGATGCCGTCTGCGGCCCCCAGCAGAACAGTTGTCGTCATGTCATGGACGAGGAGCGGATGCGACCGGTTGCTGTTGCGCGAGGCGCTCCTGATGAATGGTGACCAGCTGCCTGAAGCCGATCCGGTCGTATTCGGGTTTGGGCTGCACACCCCAGACATCTCTCGCGGTCTGCTGGCCCGCCGCCTCGGGCGCGCCCCCGAACGGCGGACCGCTCAGCGGATACGGCTGCTGGCATTCCAGGGAGTCGTCGGAATAACGGACCTTCATCAGCTCGCTGCAGATCTCGGTGAGTGAGAGCGTGGGCCACCCGTACCAGACGGCCATCACCGGCACCGTGAGCGATCCTTCGATCACCAGACCGAAAAGGCACACGTACAGCCCGCGTCGCAGCCACTTGTGCATGCGGGCCCACTGCGATGTCGTGCCGACGGGCAGTTCGTCGGCCTGCTCCTGCTTGTCCACGTTGGGGGAAGTCACGATGGTCCTTTCTCAACCCGGCTAGTCGGAGAAGATCTCGCGGTTCACCGTGTGGAGGTACGGGATCGACAGAAACGGCGTGATGTAGAAGATGTTGAAGGCCCACCAGCCCAACACCGGGATGCCGACTGCCGCATAGCGGACGTCGGCGTAGATCGTCATGTTGAAGATGTAGCCGGTCCACACGATCACGCCGAACCAGCAGGTAATGATCATCCATTGGTGCCCCCACCGCTTCATCTGGAGGAAGCCGATCGCCGCCGCCATTCTCATGGGAAAGGCGATCAACACGCAGACCAAAACCCAGGACTTCTCGCCGGGCGCTCCCGCACCCCCGATCCACAACTCGTTGTAGTGCCAGAAGTAGCCCGCATCGATGAGGTTGCCCCATGCGGTGAAGATGGTCCGGGTGATCAGGGCGTGGTTGGCGAAGAGGTCGAGCGCCCAGCCGATGCTGTTGAGCGCCGCATCGAGGATGATGACGTAGCCGATCAGCGTGACCATCAGGGGACGGACGGACAAGCCTTCCTGTTGCGCCTTGCGCAGCAGGAAGAGCCCTCGGCAGAAGATCGGCAGTCCGACGATTCCGAGGACGAGAGTGCCCATCAGGACCGTCCCCGCGATGAGCCATTTGTCGGCGCGCCGCTGCGCCTCTCGCGTCCGTTGCTCGTGGTCGTCCAGGGTGAGCGTGGCGCTCTTCGCGGAGGTGGCAACGATTTTTCCGTTGTCCCGCTTCACATTTGGGAACTTCATAGCTACCAGTCCCTGGTGAAGAACATCTGTAGCTGGATGAGGAACATCACAATCAGCAGACCGTAAATGAAAATCTGGAATCCGATGAGCCCGCGCCGCTTGCGGCGGTCCTGGTCGTCCATCAGAAGGTGCCGATGTTGGACATCATCCAGTAGAAGAAGGCCACCAACGCGCACATCACGCCCCAGGTGATGACCATTCGGACGAGTTCCTCGAGCATTTCTCAGCCCTCCGGATCATGTGGTTTCCCTGCTCTGGGCAGGACGTCGTATGCGACAATATTGATTTCCGCTCACTGGTAATATCACTCTCTAAACCGAGAGTCAAAGTTTTCGGCTGCGACTTCCAGACGCGATCGAGCCAACGGTGGGGAGAGGCGTGGGTACTGTTCTGGTCACCGGCGCGTTCGGTCTTGTCGGGAGCGAGACCGTCGCGCAATTGCATCAGCAGGGGCGCCATGTTGTCGCCACCGACCTCGACATCCCCGCCAACCGCAAGGCGTCGCGGGGGTTGCCCGCAGGCGTCGAGGTGCGGTGGGCGGACCTCACCGACGCCCACCAGGTGTCGGCGTTGGTTGCCGACGTGGCTCCCGAGGCAATCATCCACTTGGCCGCCGTCATACCGACGGCCTGCTACCGCAACGTCGGACTGGCTCAGCGCGTCAACGTGGCAGGCACGGCGTCGCTGGTCGCCGCGGCGGAACGGCTCGCGGTGAAGCCACGGTTCGTCCAGGCGTCCAGCGTCGCGGTGCACGGCCCGCGTAACCCGCGTCGTGACGAGGAGTTGGGGCCTGACTCGCCACTGCGGCCGATCGACTGTTACGGCGCGCAGAAGCTCGAAGCTGAACGGACCGTCCGCGATTCGGACTTGGAGTGGGTGGTACTCCGACTCGGGGCGGTGGTGAGTACCCGCCTACGTGACCTGCCGATCAGCGCCGACGTGCTCTTCCTTGAATGGTCCTCGCCGATCGACGGACGGATCACCACCGTCGATGTTCGCGACGCGGCCAACGCGTTCGTCGCGGCCACGACGGCCGATGTCGTCGGGGAGACACTGATGATCGGTGGGGACGCAAGCCATCGTCGATTGCAGGGCTATCTCGGACCTGCGCTCACCGAAGCGATTGGTTTGTCCGACTGTTACCCACCGGGCAGGCCGGGTGACCCCGACGACGACGACACTTGGTTCGTCTGCGACTGGATGGACACCGCCCGCGCTCAGGAGGCGCTGGGGTTTCAGAACCACTCCCTGCCGGACATGCTGGTCGAGGTGCGCGCTCGGGTGGGCCGATGGCGGGTCCTCTTCGCAGCGGCTTCGCCGATCGCCCGGGCGATGCTGAAGCGCCGGCAGCCCTATCGCGGACATCCGGGCACCTATGCCGACCCGTGGGGGCTGGTCTTTCAGCGGTGGCCTGAGGCCGCCGCCGAGGGCCGGTCGCGCCGCCCAACCTGACCTGAGGCTCAGGCCCCGGCCATGGCTGCGAGCTCCCGTTTGACGACCTTGCCCACGTCGTTTCGCGGCAGCTCGTCGACGAATTGGACGCGTACCGGCACGCGATAGGGGGTGAGACGGCCGCGACACCACGTGATCAGATCGTCTTCGCCTAGCGCGTCGTTCGTCCTGACGACAAACGCCCACGGGACTTCGCCGAGGCGCTCGTCGGGTACGCCCACAACTGCGGCTTCACGCACGCCGTCGGCGGCCAGGAGGACGTCTTCGACGGTTCCCGGAAACACCTTGAGGCCGCCGCGGTTGATCATGTCGGAGACCCGGCCGTCGAGCCACAGGAAGCCGTCGTCGTCGAGCCACCCGAGGTCACCCGTGTGAAACCAGCCGTCGTCGGTCAGCCGGTCGAGGAACGCCGGGTCGATCTTGCGGGCCGCCGTCGTCGGTGTGCGCACCATCACCTCGTCGTTGGTGATCGTGACGTCGATTCCGGGCAGTGGCCGGCCGACGGATCCCAGCTTGGTCTCACCCCACTCGCGCGCATCGGCGGCCGACCACCCGACCACCTCGCCCCCGAGTTCCGTTTGGCCGTAGGAGTTGAGCACGAGCACGCCGAACTTGTCACGGAACCGACGGGCCTGCACGGGCGACAGGGGTGCGGTGATGGACCGCACGATCTTCAAGGGGGCCAGATCGGTGACGGATTCGTCGTGCAGCACCATCGTCAACGCCGCGGGTGGCAAGACGGTGGAGCGCAGTTGGTGACGCTTCACCAGGACCGCGAAGTCGGCGGGGGAGAACCGGTCCATGAGCACCACGCCCGAGCCCGCGCGGAACGCAAAGAGCACTTGATAGATCCCCGCCCACAGCGACAGCGACAACGGGACGAGGTTCGGCATCGGCGCGCGAGCCGACGGGCCCGATCCGCGATTGCCGCGTAGCTTCGCGAGCAGACGGTCGATGAGGTCGAGCACCGTGGCATGTCGCAGCGGCACCGGCTTCGGCGGCCCTGTGGTCCCGGAGGTGAACTGCAACAGCGCGACGTCGGGGTCGTACGTCCGCTGACCGGAGGGCCGTGTACCGGGTTGCAGAGACCAGGACAGCGCCGCTCCGGCGACCACGGGCAATCCGACGTCGGCGAAGCGGTGTGCCCAGTCAGGTGTCGTGATCACCGCGACCGGCCGGAGGGTTGTGAGCTGGGAGGTCAACTCCGCATCGGCGGCTCTCGGATTCAGCGGTGTGTACACCCCGCCCGCGCGCCACGTCCCGAACAGCGCCGCGACCGTCGTCGCGTCGTTGGGCAGCATGACCGCAACCACCTCGCCGGTCACCAGGCCTGTTTCGACCAGCACGGAGCTCAGCCGATCTGCGCTGGCGGCGAGGGCGACTCGCGATACGTCGTCGTCGAGGCTGTGCACCGCGGTTTCGGGCACTTCGGCGAGCAGGTCGGCGAGCGTCACGAGTCCGCCTGCAGCGGTTGCCATTTCGGTGTTCGCTTGTCGGCGAACGCCAGCGGGCCCTCGTTCTGGTCGGGGTGACCCCACATCGACGTCAGGTGTTTGGCGCCCTCGCGGCATGCGTCGGTCAAGCCGTGCTCGAGCGCGCCCCACAGCGCGCGCTTGGTCGCCCGCATGGCTGCGGGGGAGTTCTGAGCGATCTTCTCCGCCAGCTCCTGCGCGACCTCGCGCAGCCGCTCCGGTGGGTCGACGATCTCGCTGATCATGCCGAGTTGGAAGGCGCGCTGCGCGCTGAGACGCTCGTGGCTGCCGACGAGCGCCATGCGTAAGACCGCCTCAGCGGGGATCTTTCGCATCAGCGCGATGGTCTCCAGGGCGCTCACCTGACCGATCGACACGTGCGGGTCGACGAAGGTGGCATTCGACGACGCGATGACGATGTCGGCGTCGGCGACCCAGTGCAGCCCGCCGCCCGCGCAGACTCCGTTGACCGCGGTGATGATGGGTTTGCCGACGTTGCAGTGCCATCCCGTCAATTTGAGGTCGAGCGTGCGCATCGTCTCCTGGAACTGCTGAACGGCCTCCCCGTCGAGATCGTCGACGTCGGCCCCGACCTGGAAGGCCCTGCCGTTGCCGGTGTGCACGATGACCCGAACCTCGGGATCGGCGTCCAGTTCCGCCCAGGCGCGTGGGAACTCCTCGCGCATCAGCGCGTCATAGGCATTGAGCCGATCCGGGCGGTTGTTGATGATCCAGCCGACCGGCCCTCGGCGTTCGACGATGAGCCTCTGGTAGTTCACGAGACCTCCACGGGTTCCAGCGGCAGCCAGTTCGCAGGCCGCTTCTCGACGAAGGCCCGTACTCCCTCGGCGTGGTCGGGGTGGTTGCGCAGTCGCCAGATCTCCTCGGCTGCAGCGTGTTTCGCCTCCGACAGTCCGACCTCGAGCGAGTGCCACAACGCCTTCTTGGTGGCGCGCATCGCGGTGGGGGAATTGGTCGCCACCGCGGCTGCCAGCGTGTCCGCCGCTGCTCGCAATTCGTCGGCTCCGACGACCTCGGACACGATGCCCAGCTCGTATGCGCGCTGGGCCGAGATCCGCTCGCCCCTGCCGCTCAGCGTCATTCGCGTGATGGCCTCCATCGGCGACTTTCGCAGCAGCGTGATCGCTTCGTAGGCGACCGCCTGTCCAACCGAGACATGAGGGTCGACGAACGACGCCTGCTCCGCGGCGATGACGATGTCGGCGTCGGCCACCAGATGCAGCCCGCCGCCGGCACACACCCCGTTGACCGCGGCGATGACCGGCTTCCACACCTCGCAGTGCCACGAGGAGATCTTCAGCTCGGCATCCCGGGTGCGACGCGAGTGCTTGCGCATGGCCGCCTTGTCGCGAGCGACCTGCACCACGTCCATGCCGGTGCAGAACGCTTTGCCGTTCGCGGTGTTGATGATGACGCGCACGTCGCGGTCGGCATCCAGTTGGGCCCACGCCGCTTCGAGCTCGTCGAGCATCTGTGCGTCGAACGCGTTGCCCGCGTCCGGCCGGTTGAGGATCAGCCAGCCGACGCCGTCGCGCTTCTCGACGATGAGCCGCTCGTAATCGCTCACGAGCGCGGAATCTCCTTCCACGGCTTGCCCTTCCACGGGTCCGGCTCTTTCGGCAGTCCGAGGACGCGTTCACCGAGAATGTTCTTGTTGATGTCGGTGGTGCCGCCCTCGGTGCCGTTGGCCAGGCTGCGCATCCACCCCTGCACGTCGCGCGGCAGCGCGTCCGCGTCGCCGGTGGCAGGCCAGGCGATGCAAGAGGTGCCGAGCAGATCGACCATCAGATCCTGGATCTGCTGGTTCAAGGTGGCCTGATGAACCTTGCCGATGGAGGACGCCGCGCCGGGGTGCTGGCCCGCCGACAACGCTGCGCGGACACGGGCATTGGTCCAGCCGCGGATCTGTTCCTGGGCCCACAGTCGCATGATCTTGTTCCGGACGACCGGGTCGCCCCACCGTCCTGTCTCTCGCGCGAGCGCGATGAGGCGGTCGGCGCTCGAGCCGCCCAGGCGGCCCATCCCGCCGGAACCGGAGCCGGACACCATCTGGCGCTCGCTGGACAGCGTGGAGGCGCTGACCCGCCACCCGTCGTTGACCTCACCGACCCGGTGGGCGTCGGGTACCCGCGCCCCGTCCATGAAGACCTCGTTGAACTCCGCCTCACCGGTGATCTGACGCAACGGCCGCACCTCGACGCCGGGCTGGTGCATGTCGAGCAGGAAGTAGGTGATCCCCTTGTGCTTGGGCAGCTCGGGGTCGGTGCGGGCGAGCAGAATCGCGAAGTCCGCCTCGTCGGCCCATGTCGTCCAGACCTTCTGGCCCGTGACGACCCAGTCGTCACCGTCGCGCACGGCCTTGGTGGCAAGCGAAGCGAGATCCGATCCAGCGCCCGGTTCGCTGAACAGCTGGCACCACTTCTCCTCGTTGCGCACGATCGGCGGCAGGAAGCGGCGGCGTTGCTCCTCGGTGCCGTGGCTGAAGAGTGCAGCCGCGGCGTTGTTGAGCCCCAACGGATTCAGCCGGGTCAGCCGCAGGGGCGCAAGAACGGTCTCGATGGCGCGCGCGACGTCGTTGGTCACGCCGAGCCCGCCGTGTTCTGGCAGCCAGGTGGGCACGACCAGACCCGAGGCCGCGAACGCCGGATACCAGTCCCGGTACTCGCCCGGAGTGCGAACCGCGCGCAACGCCTGGGGGCCGTCGGCCGCTGCGGCACGCCAGGCTTCTGGCACGGTTCTCGCGACCCACTGCTCGACCGCCGCGACGGCATTCGCGGGGTCGGTCGTCTGATCGATCGGAATCGGTGTCATCGGCCCTCGAATTTCGCCTCGCGTTTGTCGCGGAAAGCCGCCAGGCCCTCCTTGAAATCGTCGCTGCGGCTGGATAATTCGAGGGCCATCGCCTCGTTCTGGAGGTGACGGTCGAGATCCAGGCCGTTGCCCGTGTGCACCAGCCACTTGGCGAGCCCGAGAGCGACGGTGGGCGCGGCGGCAAGCGTCGCCACCAGCTCCTCGGCGGCGGGACCGAGTTCAGCGGGTGGATGGGCGCGGTGGATGACGCCCCACGCGGCGGCCGTCGTTCCGGAGATCTCCTCGCCGAGCATCAACAGTTGCCGGGTACGGACCAACCCGATGAGGCGGGGCAGCAGCCATGCGGCGCCGCTGTCAGGGGTGAAACCGCGCGCCATGAACGGCTCCCAGAACCGTGCGTCGTCGGCTGCGAGGCAGAAATCGGCGGCCATCGCGATGTGGAAGCCGAGGCCGGCCGCCCACCCGCGGACCACGGCGACGATCGGGACCTGCGTTTCGAGCATCAGCGGGATCAGCCGGTTGGCTTTGTTCGGCAGTCGACGTTGCGTGCTGCCCACCCGTGGCTTGCGCTCTGACTTCGCGTTGTTGGCGATGAGGTCGGAGCCGGCGCAGAAGTCGGGTCCGTCAGCGTCGATGCGGATCACCCGCACGGATTCGTCGATCCCGGCGGCCGCGAGGTGACTGATCATCGCGTCGAGCATCACGTCGTTGACGGCGTTGCGGCGGTCGGCCCGGTCGAATGTCAAGGCCAGTACGGGGCCGTCCTGTTCGGCGCGTAGACCCGCGACGCTTCCGTACGTCATGGCGTCGCGCGTTCGGTGAACCGGGCGGACACCGCCGTCAGCAGCTCCGGCAGGTCAGCGGCTCCTCCGGGCGGGTCGGGCAGTCGCACCGGGCCGCGCGCCCTGCTGGGCAGGAGGATGGTAGCCCGGCCGGGTGCGGTGACCTCGCCGCGCTGGTTGGTGGCCGCCAGGTCCAGGTCGACGGCGGGTCTGTCACCCTCGGCCAGGTACTTGCGGACGACCGTGCCCGTGATGGTGTGCAGATCGCCGACGTAGTTGAAGAGACGGAACTCGCAGTCCAGCGACCACAACCATGCGTCGTCACCCATCCAGTCCGTGCACAGGTGGATGAGCCAGGTTTCACGCATGCGGCCGTAGTCGAAGGTGGTGGGGTTGCCGGCGTTGCGGGCCGCATCCGGTTCCCAGTGCACCCGCTGCTGCACATCGGGCACCCCGTGTTCATTGGGCGGGTAGAAACGGGGGATGCGCTGCCGGTTGCGCCACGCCAGCCGCAGTGGCCGCACGCCGTACATGCCCGTGCCCATGCCGACGTGCCAGCAGACCATGTCAGTGACGGTCAACGGGCCTTTGGTGAGTGGGCCGACGGGGTCCCCCTCGTCGACGTCCTCCCACCATCGCGGTTCGGCGCCGCGCGGCTTCTCGCTCGCATACCGCTCGTCGATGTCCGAGATCTCCTCGGGCGTCCACGTTTTCAGTTCGACGGCGTCGTACTTCTTGCGGCCGCGAGCCTTGCTGCGCTCGGTGCGGATCATGTTGCGGTACTGCCCGCCGAGCAGCGTGCCGTCGTCGTCGCGGAACACCTGGGCCGACCATTCGTGCACCGCGCGGTCGGCGAACTCGCTGCTCTTGTCGAGCGCAGCCACCAACGCATTGCGTCGGAACACCCGGTGATTGGCGCGCAGCGGTGCCCACCATTCGCGCGACGACGAGGCGTAGAAGGCATGCACCCCGCGCAGCGGGTCGCCTTTCGTGAGGGCGCGGTCGGAGTCGGAGAGTTCGGTCACCTCGTCCTCACCGATCAACGTGTCGCCGCCGACGAGGGCGGGCGGGGCGACGCTTTCGCCCCAGACGGACTTGGCGGCGTACTCCGGGTCGCACCAGAGCGGGTTGGCGTCGCCGTAGCTTTCGGCGACATGGCGGAACGCGTCCTCGTTGGGCCGGAAATAGTGCGGAGGCTGCGTGTGCGGGACCGCGATGCCGATCGTGGCGCGCAGCCTGGCCAACCCCTCGTCGGTGATCTGGCCGCTGCCGGACATTTCCTGCCTTTCGCCGACGGCCCGCTACGTTGCCGGGCCATAGTGGAAATTAAGATACCCGAAAAGCGGAAACGTCGTTAACGGTAGGTGGTGCGAGATGGGCGCGGAGGACTCCGGGATCGTCGTATCGGTCGGCGACGACGCGGTACAACGGATCACCATCGATCGGGTCGATGTCGCAAACTCGTTGTCGCCGTTGGCTCGTGATGCCCTCACGGAGGCGTTTCACAGTGCCCACTCCGATCCTGCTGTGCGTGCGGTGCTGTTGACCTCCGCCGGTGATCGGCACTTCTGCGCGGGTGCCGGACTCCCGACGCAGAGGGATCCATCGACAGCTCAAGGGGAGAAGCGTCCCGGCGACATCGCGCGGATGCTGCAGCAGGGCTGGCAGCGGCTGGTGACCTCCGTACTGGACTGCGACAAGCCGGTCGTCGCGGCCGTGAAGGGTGCGGCGGTCGGCGCGGGATCGAGCCTCGTGCTGGCATGTGATCTCGTGGTGATGTCGACCCACGCCCGTCTCGTCCATGCGTTCGTACACCGCGGCATCCTGCCCGATTCCGGTGCGATCCACTTGTTGACCCGAATCGTCGGTCTGCGCAGGGCGACTGAGCTGTTGATGCTCGGTGAAACCGTCGAGGCAGAGGCGTGCGAGCGGCTGGGTCTGGCCAACCGGGTGGTCACTCTCGAGGACACCGATCGCACCGCCGAGGACCTCGCCGTGCGCCTGGCCGCGGGCCCGACCGTGATGTTGGCGTTGACCAAGCGACTGCTGTCGGTCAGCTCGGAATCGGGTCGGGACCGTGCTTTCGAGCAGGAGGCGTGGGCCCAGGAGGTGGTGTCGCGCACAGCGGACCTGCAGGAAGGGCTGCAGGCGTTCGCCGAGCGGCGGGAGCCTCGGTTCAGGGGCTGCTAGACCTCGATCTTCGTCGGGCCGCCTCGGATGGTGAACGTCGCGGGATCGTCGATCTCGTCGATGTGTTGGGCCACGGTTTCTGCGGTGAGTGCGGTGTCCTCGATGCCTTTCGTCACCCCGATGAACACCCGGGACACCTTGCCCGCGCCGACGGAGTAGATGTGCGCGGTCCGATCGCAACTGCGGTGTGCGAGATAGACGACGACCGGAGTGACGAGTTCGGGGTCCATCGCCTTGCCCGCCTCGCCCATGATGTCCTCGGTCATCCGGGTGCGCGCGATGGGGGCGATGGCGTTGATGGCGATGCCGTTTCGCGCACCCTCGATGGACAGCACGTGCATCATTCCCACCAGGCCCATCTTGGCGGCGCCGTAGTTGGCCTGCCCGAAGTTTCCGAACAGACCTGTGCCCGAGGTCGTTTGGACGATGCGGCCGTAATTCTGGTCGCGCATGACGGGCCAGACTGCGCGCGTCACGTTGAAGGCACCGGACAGGTGCACCGACAGCACCGCGTCGACCTGTTCGGCGCTCATGTTCTTGAATGCGGCGTCGCGAAGGATGCCGGCGTTGTTGACGAGGATGTCGACCTGCCCGAAGGCGTCCACCGCGGCAGCGACGATGGCAGCGCCGCCGTCCTCGGACGCGACGGAGTCGCCGTTGGCGATCGCGGTGCCCCCGAATGCGGTGATTTCGTCGACCACGGACTGAGCCGCCGAGATCGAGGCACCGCTGCCGTCGACTGCGCTGCCCAGGTCGTTGACCAGGACACGGGCCCCGCGACGCGCGAGTTCGATGGCGTGGCACCGGCCCAGGCCGCCTCCGGCGCCGGTGACGATGGCTACCTGGTTGTCGAAAGCCATGGTGGAGACGTGCGGCGACGAGTTGTGATCTGGCGACATAACTGAGAGGTTACATTTACATAGTCGAGAACGAGCATTTGCATCGGAGGACGCGCATGACGACCGAGCTGCTGCGGAACGCGCAGCGGCGAGCCGACACGCTGCGGGCGCGCTACCGCGCCGCGGGCTCGTGGTCGGATCAGCCGCTCGACGTGGTGCACACAGCAGCAGAGCGCCATCCCGATCTGCCCGCGCTGATCTCCAGGGACGGCGAGGTCAGTTTCGCCGAACTCGATGAACGGGTGGACGCGGCGGCTCAGGCGCTGCTCGATGCGGGCGTGACCGCGTCGACACCCGTCGTCGTGGTGGCGGGCAACGACGTCGAATCCGTGACAGCCGTGCACGCGGCGATACGACTCGACGCGGTGGTGCTGCTGGTGCCGCGCAGCGCGGGTGCCGCTCAGATCACCGACATCGTCGCCCGCACGGAAGCCCGGTTCGGGGTGGCGCCGAACTGGGCTGCGGGCGCCGACTCGCTGACCGGGGGGTGCGCTTGGCTCGATCTCGCAGGTGACCGGACGACATCGCAGCAGGCGAAGCGCCCCGCTGACGAGCCCTCGTTCGTTCTCTTCACCTCGGGCACGACGTCGAAGCCGAAGGGTGTCATCCACTCGCTGAGCACACTGTCCAAGGCATCGGCGAACTACATCGCCGCCGCCGGCTTGACCGACGGGGATCGGATCTTTCTGATCAGCCCGCTCGCCTCGGTGACGGGCGTGCTGCAGGCGCTGTTCATCGGGCCGATGCTGGGCGCACCGGTCGTGCTGGAGGACCGCTGGGAGCCGGCAGCCACCTGCGAGCTGCTCGTCGACTCGGAAGCCACCTGGTACGGCGGACCCGACCGGTTACTGGATCGAGTACTCGACGAAGCGGTCGCCGGTGGACGCGAAACATCGCTGCGCGCTGTCTATTTGGGCGGTACGATGCTGGATCGCCGCATCGTCGAACGAGTCGAGGACGACTTCGGGATCGTCGTGATGCGTGCCTACGGCTCATCGGAGGTTCCGGTGAGCACCTCGGGACTGCGGACCGAACCGCGCGATGTGCGGCACGCCGACGACGGTATCGCGCTGGACGACGTCGACGTGCGACTCGGCTCCGTCGGCGACCCGGCGGAATGCTGCATCCGCGGACCGCACACCTTCCTCGGTTACACCGACGTCGCCGATGACGCCGAGGCGTTCGACGGCGAGTGGTTCCGCACCGGCGACGTGGCCGAACTCGAGGGCAGGCGAGTGCGCATCGTGGGACGGCTGAAGGACATCATCATCCGCAATGGGTTGAAGATCCCCGCCGCCGAGGTGGACGAGGCCGTGGCCAGGATCGCCGGAGTGCGCGAATGCGCGGCCTACTCCGTGCCCGATCCCACAACGGGTGAGCGGCTCGCCATGGCACTGGTGGTCGAACCCGACGTGGCGATGACGCTCAGCGACGTGGCGCAGGAACTCGTGTCGGCGGGATTGGCCAAGTACAAGCTGCCCGAGGAACTGGTGTTCTGGGATCAGCCGCTTCCGTTGAACGCCAACGGCAAAGTGGAACGCAACAAGCTGCACGCTCATTCGAACGGTCGGCCGCGCGATGTGGCCGACCGTTTGAACGCCGCGCCGTAGCCGACGTCAGTCGCCGTCGCCACTGACGTTGGCGGTGGCTTTCTTCATCTGCGACTGCCAGTCCGACGCTCCGCCACCACCGTGCTCGTGCTTGCTGAGCGCTCTGATCGAGACGTCGTGATCTCCGGCGGCTTTGCGCAGGGCGCCGACGGTGGCTTGTTCTTTGGAGATGTGGGTGAACGGGTCCCAGTGATACCAGCGGCAGGCGTTCTGGTAGGTCATCTTGTTGATCTCGTCGTCGGGCACGTGGTGCTCTTTGAGGACCTCGTCGAGTTGTTCGGGGGCGCCGGGCCACATCGAGTCGCTGTGGGGGTAGTCGGCCTCCCAGCAGATGTTGTCGATGCCGACGTCGTTGCGCAGCTGCACCCCGACATGATCGGAGATGAAACACGTCAAGAAGTGCTCACGGAACACCTCGCTGGGTTTTTTGCCCTTGAAGTCTTGACCCGTCCACGTCGAATGCATCTCATAGGTGCGGTCGGCGCGCTCGAGGAAATACGGGATCCAGCCCGTGCCGCCCTCGCTCAACGCGATCTTCAGGTCGGGGTATTCCTTGATCGGGCGCGACCACAACAAATCCGCGGCGGCTTGGACGATGTTCATTGGCTGCAGGGTGATCATCACATCCATCGGCGCATCCGGGGCGGTGATCGCCAACCGGCCCGAGGACCCGATGTGCACGTTGAGCACCGTGTCGGTGTCGACCAGGGCGTCCCACATCGGCTTCCAGTGATCGAAATCGTGAAAGCTGGGATAGCCCATCGCCGCCGGGTTCTCGGTGAACGTCAGCGAATGCACCCCACGTTTGGCGTTGCGGCGGATCTCGGCGGCGCACGCCTCGGGATCCCAGATCACCGGCAGCGTCATCGGAATGAACCGCGCCGGGTACTGCCCGCACCACTCCTCGACATGCCAATCGTTGTACGCCTGCACCAACGCCAAGCTGAACTCCGGATCCTCGGTGGCAAACAACCGCCCCGCAAACCCCGGGAACGACGGAAAACACATCGAGCCCAGGATGCCGCCGGCGTTCATGTCCTTGATGCGCTCATCGACGTTGTAACACCCCGGCCGGATCTCATCGAGACCCTGCGGCTCCAACCCGTACTCCTCCTTGGGCCGACCCGCCACCGCGTTCAACGCGACATTGGGGATCACCACATCACGGAACTGCCAGGTATCTGACCCATCAGGGTTATGCACCAACCGCGGCGCATCATCGATGTACTTCTTGGCCAAATGATTGGCGAACATGTCAGGCGGCTCGACGATGTGATCATCAACGCTGATCAGGATCATGTCCTCTTGCTTCATGGTGCTCCCTTCCGAGCGGTTTGCGATGTAGGCGTGAAGACGGGGACGAGGAAGCCGTCGTCGTCTCGAAATGTCAGCGACAGTTCCATGTCCGCTGCCAGCGCGTCGACCGGACAATCCTGGATCTCCGTCATCAGCCGCGGACCTTCCTCGAGGTCGACCATTGCGACGACATACGGAGTCCGCTCGGCGAAAGGCGCTGCGTTCTGGTGGATCACCGTCCACGTGTAGAGCCGCGCCCGTCCGCTGGCGGGCGTCAACGCGACGTTGCCGCTCCAGCAGTGCGGGCAGAACGGGCGCGGGTAAAGCGAGTGGCGGCGGCAGGATGCGCAGGCGTTGACCATCAGGCGTCGGTCCTGCACCGCGTCCCACCAGGCCGCGCTGTCCAGATCGACGGTGGGCTTGTCGGGACCGGTCGGCGCCGTCATCACGCAGTTCCCAGGATCATGGTGGCGCTGTGGGTGAAGAACCCGCCCATCGCGTGTACGCAGGCCAGGCGCGCATCCGAAATCTGGCGTGCTCCGCATTCGCCCCTGAGTTGGCGCACCGCCTCCACCATCAGGAACATTCCCCGCATGCCGGGGTGGCAGGACGCAAGACCGCCGCCGTCGGTGTTGGTGGGAAGCGCTCCTCCCGGCCGCAGCGCCCCCGACCCGATGAACGGTCCGCCCTCGCCCTTCTCGCAGAAGCCGAGATCCTCGACCGTCAGCAGCACCGTGGAGGTGAACGAGTCATAGAGTTGGCACACGTCGATGTCGGCCGGGTCGACTCCGGCTTGGCCGAATGCCCGCGGCCCCGACTGTGCCGCCGCTGACGTGGTGAAGTCGGCCCATTCGCTCATGCTCACGTGCGACGTGGCATCGGCGGCGCCCAGGATCCAGACCGGCTCCTCGGCACAATCCTTGGCCACCTTCTCGCTGGCGAGGACGACGGCTCCGCCGCCGTCGGTACGCAGGCAGACGTGTTTGGACGTGAACGGATCGGCCAGCATCGGAGCAGCGGCGACGTCGGCGGCGGTGATCCGGTCACGCTCGAATGCGTTGTCGTTCATGGCCGCCCACTCATGAGCGGCGACGGCCACCTCAGCCAGTTGCTCCACCGTGGTGCCGTACTCGATCATGTGCCGCCGCGCCGCCATCGCGTACTTCGCGATCAGCGTTGCGCCGTAGGGGGCTTCGTATTGCATGGCGCCCGCGGTGCTCATCGCTGCGGCGGAGGCGCGCACGCGACGCTTCACATCCGACCTGGCCGTCGATCCGTATGTCAGCAGGACGACATCGACGTCACCCGAAGAGATGGCGTCGGCAGCGTGCCGGGCCATCACCTCCCACGACGATCCGCCGACGTTGGTGGCGTCGACCCAGGTCGGTCGGAGGCCCAGATATTCGCTGACCTCGACCGGCGGAAGCAGCGTCCCGTGACCGCCGAACCCGTCGACGTCGTCCTTGGTCAGCCCGGCATCGGCGATCGCTCGCTGCGACGACTGGGCCATCAGCGCCACGGCGGTCTTGTCGGGCACCCGCCCGCAGTCGGACAGCGCCGCGCCAACGATCGCAACCCGGTTGGCTGGCATACGTCATGGTTACCACATTGATAATGGCGTTCACGACTTGATGGAATGAACGTTCTCAGTCGGTTAACGTAGGCGTGTGCAGGGATCGCTGCGAGAGGCACTGCGGGGTGACGGCCTGGTGCTGTGCCTGGCGCTGATGAACGCACGCACGCCGGACGTCCCTGCGATCGCTGCAGCGTGTGGTTTCGACGCCGTCTACGTCGACCTCGAGCACACGTCGACGTCGCTCGAAACAGCGTCGATGCTCTGCGCGAGCGCTGTGGGCGCGGGGATCTCCGGGCTTGTTCGGGTGCCGTCGCAGGAATCCAGTCTCATCGCCCGCGTGCTTGACGGAGGAGCAGTGGGAGTCATTGTCCCGCATGTGAACTCGTCAAGTGAAGCGAAGGCGGTCGTCGATGCCGCACGGTTCCCGCCGCTGGGCCATCGGTCGATATCCGGGCCCAACGCGGTGAGCGGATTCCGCCAGCGACCGGCGCCCGAGCTCGCGGACACACTGGAGAAGCACACGGTCGTGGCGGTGATGGTCGAAACCCCTGAGGCGGTGGCCGACTGCGAGGCCATTGCGGCGGTGGACGGCGTCGACATCGTTCTCATCGGGCCCAGCGATCTGACGGCCGAGATGGGTATTCACGGACAGTATGAGAATGCCCATTTCCACAATGCGGTAGAATCTGTCGCAGCGGCTTGTCGCACCCACGGTGTGGCGCTGGGAATGGCTGGGATCAAGTCCCTTGACCTGCTCGAACGATTCGTAGGCAGTGGTCTGCGATTCATTTCGGCAGGTACGGATGTCGGGATGATGACCGAGGCAGCCACCGCCCGCGCACACGCCTTGCGGGGGCTCGAGACGTAGCACCGACCGATAGCCTCGCCATCCAACAGGAGGACGGATGCCCACCGCGATCTACACCGAACGAGTCACCGATCCGATGGCGTGGACGGGAGCGGACTTCACCAGCAAGGAGGATTTCGCTTTCGACCTGTCCTCTCGCAATATCGCTGCGCTGGAATCGATTCTGGTGAAGACCGCCGGCAAGGATCGCGACGAGATCAGCCCCGAGGATGCGCGTCATCCGGATCTGGACGATGACCTTGCGCGCCTGTACCGGGACTTGATGTTCGGCAAGGGCTTGGCGTGCGTGCGCGGATTTCCGGTCGAACAGCATTCGATCGAGGACCTCGAGCGCATCTACTGGGCGTTCTGCACACACCTGGGGTATCTGGTGTCGAACAACTCGTTCGGGCATCGCATGGTGCGGGTGCAGGAGGAGATCCTGCCCAACGGGGTCCAGCCGGCCAGGGGTACCAAGTCGCGGGCGGAACTCGCGATGCACAACGATGCGGCGGACATCCTGTCGCTGCTGTGTGTCTATCCGGCGGCCGAGGGTGGCGAGAGCCAGTTCGCCAGCGGCCCGGCGGCGCACAATCGCATCCTCGCCGAACGACCGGACCTGCTCGATGTGCTGTATCAAGGGTTCCCGCACCACCGTCGCAGTGAGCAGCCTGATGATCAGCCCGATGTCACGCCCTATGACGTGCCGGTGTTCTCCCAGATCGACGGACGGATCTGCATCAACTTCACCTACAGCAGCATCCTGCCCGCGATGAAGACCGTCGGCCGGGAATTCACGCCGAAGCAGGAGGAGGCCATCGAACTGCTGCGCACCGTGCTCGTCGAGCAGCAGGTGGAGTTCCGGCTGGAGTCCGGCGAGGCCGCTGTGGCCAACAACTTCGCGATGTGCCACTCACGGTCGGATTTCGTCAGCAGCAACGACCCCAAGAAGGCACGGTGCTTCCTGCGCGCGTGGATGGAGGTGCCGCGCGAGGACCGGCGACTGCCGATCGGCCGCGAGTACTTCCACATGGAGAACAAGGATCTGCGGCTCGGCTACGACATCGTCGAGGGCAGAGATGGCAGCATCGCACGCAATGACTACAAGAATGTCGACAGCACTCTCGCCGACATGTTCAAGGCGGCTCAGGCGAAACCCAAGCTGAACAAATGACCTCAGGGATCCGCCCACGGTTGATCTACGAACGCTGGACCGATCCGGCCGCTTCAGACATGCTCGAAGTTGCCGACATCGACGTCGTCCGGCTTGATTTGGCTGCCTCGGACGAACAGAACTGGGCGGCGCTGGAATCGGCGCACGGGTATCAGGTCGCCACCCGCACCGATGTGGCCAGACATGCCGGCGGCGCACAGTGGTTGGCCGGCTCGGCGCTCGTGACCCGATGCGAACGGCTGCTCGCCGTGTGCTCCGCCGGTGCGGGCTATGACGTCATCGACGTCGAGGCGTGCACACGCGCGGGCGTCGCAGTCTGCAACAACTCCGGACCCGGCGCCGAGGCGGTGGCCGAACACGCCCTCGGATTCATGCTCGACCTGGCGAAGAAAATCACCGTCTCCGACCGGGTGCTGCGCGCGGGGCCACTCGCGGACCGATTGTCCCTGAGGGGAACTCAGCTGCTCGGCAAGACGCTCGGTGTGGTGGGCCTGGGTGCGATCGGCGGCCGACTCGTCGAGTTGTGCGCGCCGTTCGGGATGGACGTGCTGGTGTTCGACCCATACGTCGACGAGGCGACGGCACAGGCCCGCGGTGTGCGGTTGGTGAGTTTGTCCGAGTTGCTGGAGCAGGCGGACTTCGTTCAGGTCACCTGCCCGCTGACCGCCGAGACGCAGGGCCTGATCGGCGCCGCCCAGTTCGCGACGATGAAGCCGACGGCCTTCTTCATCACCACGGCTCGGGGACCGGTTCATGACGAGGCTGCGCTGCTCGACACGCTCCTCAAGGGAGACATCGCGGGCGCAGGCCTCGACGTCTTTCACGACGAACCGCCGCGCGCCGACAACCCGCTGCTGCACCTGGAGAACGTCGTTGCCACTCCGCACACCGCGGGGATCACCGTCGAGGCCGCCCGCGACATCGCCGTCGCCACCGCTAGCCAATGGCAGACCATCTTCGCCGGCGACGTACCGCCGCGGCTGCTGAACCCGGATGTCTGGCCGCGCTATTGCGAGCGATTCAACGACGTCTTCGGCTTTCGCCCAAGCGCCACTTCGGAATCGCTGGGATCGGAGAACAGGAGCCACGCGACGTGACGCACTACGACACGATCGAAGTCGAGACCCGAGGCCACACCGCGTGCGTGACGCTGAACCGCCCAGAGGTGCTCAACGCGATCAATGACGAGATGATCGCCGAACTCGCGGTGGCATACGCGGAAATCGAGAATTCACAGGATATCTGGACGGTCATCATCACCGGGGCAGGGCGTGCGTTGTGTGTCGGAGCGGACGTCAACA
This sequence comes from Mycobacterium sp., assembly GCA_035279185.1. Lineage (GTDB taxonomy): Bacteria > Actinomycetota > Actinomycetes > Mycobacteriales > Mycobacteriaceae > Mycobacterium. The sequence continues at coordinate 8,483 of DATEIG010000258.1, read as the reverse complement.
AGGCCGCCGATCACGACATGGAGAACGCGGCGGGCATCGACAACCAGGGCGAGCCGATCCTCAGCTCGATGCGGCAGTGGGACGCGCCGCAGGAGGCGACGCCACCGTGGCTGCAGATGACGAAGCCGATCATCTGCGCTGTCAACGGCATTGCGTGCGGCGCCGGCATGGATCTGGTGACGACGGCCGACATCACCGTCGCCTCCGAGCATGCGACGCTGATGGACCCGCATGTCAGTATCGGGGTCACGTCCGGCCGGGAGGGGGTGCGCCTTGCGCGCATTCTGCCGCTGCCCGTGGCGATGCGGCTGATCCTGATGGGCAAGCACGAGCGCCTCGACGCGCAGCGCGCCTACGATCTCGGGGTCTTCACCGAAGTGGTCCCGCACGAGTCGCTGATGGACCGAGCATGGGAGATCGCCGAGGTGGTCAACTCGAATGCGCCGCTGGCCGTGCGTGGTTCGCGGATGGCTGTGCGCAAGGGGCTGACACTGCCCATCTACGAAGCCGAACTGCTCGCCGAGAACTACCGCATGAAGGTCGCACTGACCAAGGACGCGATCGAAGGCCCCCGGGCATTCCTGGAGAAGCGCAAGCCTGACTGGAAAGCGCTGTAACCTCTTCCCGCGAGCAGACGCCAAAGCCCCCAAATTGCGGGCGAAAGGGGGGTTTTCGCGTCTGCTCGGCGGAGGAATCTAGGACATTCCGAAGAAGTTCTTCGCGTTGGTCGACAAGACCTTGCGCTTGGTCGCCTCGTCGAGGCCTTCGGTCGCCTTGTTGGCGACGTCCATGCTGTGCGGCCAGTTCGTGTCGTTGTGCGGGTAGTCGGTCTCGAACATGAGCTGGTCTTCGCCGACGAGGTCGAGGATGCGGAACGCGACCGGGTCGCCGAACGTCGAGAACCACACGCGGCCAGGCACCTGGGTGCTCGGCGGCTCGGTCAGCAGCGGATGGATGCCGCCCCACGCCCGCCGGTCTTCCCAGACCTCGTCCACGCGCTGCAGGTAATACGGGATCCAGCCGGCCTGCGCCTCGGCGAACGCGATCTTCAGCTTCGGGAACTGCCTGAGCTTGGCGGAGAACAGCCAATCGACCAGGGCGATGGTGCAATTGACCGCCATCAGCGCGCTGGTGACGACGTGCGGCGAGTCGGGGGAGGACCTGGTGAGCGAGGAACTCGACCCGATGTGCAGCATGATGCCGACCTCGTTGCGCTCGCACGCGGCGAAGAACGGGTCCCAGTAGCCGCTGTGGATCGACGGCAGATCCAGACGCGCGGGCAGTTCGGAGAAGCACACGGCGCGCATGCCCTTGGCCGCGACGCGATCCACTTCCTTCGCGGCGAGGTCGACGTCCCAGAGCGGGATGATACCGAGGGGAATCAGCCGGCCGTTGCTGCTGCCGCCCCACTCATCGATCTGGAAGTCGTTGTACGCCTGAACACACAGCAGCGCGAGATCCTTGTCCTTGGCGTACAGGAAGCGCTGACCGCAGAAGCGCACGAGTGTGTTGGGAAAGCACGCCGAGGCCTCGATTCCGGCGATGTCCATGTCCGCGAGCCGATCCTCGGGCCGGTAGCAGCCGGGGCGCATCTCGTCGTAGGTGATCGGGTCGGTGGTCAACTCGTCGATCTCGTAGCCGGCGGCCGCGCTGATGAGCGGAATGGGGATGACGGAATCCTCGTAGTGCCAGATGTCGGCGTCGCGACCGTCTTCGTCGTCGACGAACGCGACGTCGGACGTCACCGATGGGTCCATCCGCCCGCGGTGCCGAACGATCCGCGGTCCGACGTCCCGGTAGCGCTCCGGCAGCCTGCTGGTCCACAGATCAGCCGGTTCCACGAGGTGGTCGTCGGGCGAAACGATCAGGATGTCTGCACTCAACGCGGAACTCCTTCGATGACGACTGATGACTGCAGCTTGCAGAAATTTCAATTTCCCCAAGCGAGAATGGTCGTTTCCACTTTAGCGCATGGGCCCGTGTCAGCGCGCCTCAGCGCCGTCGTCGACAGGCGCATCAACATACCTGTGTAGGTAGGTCCGCCGTCGCAGGTGAAGAACGCGTATTCTCAATCCATCATGACTGCCAAGAAGCGCGCCGCCCAGGAACCTGCTGCCGAGCTCGAGCTCGTCGAAGCCGAACTCGAGCTGCCCACCAGTTGGCAGGAGCGAACGATCGAGCGCCGCTTGAGTCAGGCGCGGGCACGGGCATTGGCCCGCAGCTCGCGGTTCCTGGCCACCGCACTCGAACTGGTCGAGGAGTCCGGACGGGCCGACTTCACGATCCAGACGCTGATCGACCGGTCGAATCTGAGCCTGCGCGCGTTCTACCAACATTTCGCAGGCAAGGAAGAACTGCTGTTGGCGCTTTACGAGAACGCCACGAGCCAGTTCATCGAGGCCATCCGCCACGAGGTCGCGGCCGCCGACGGTCCGATGGCTCAGCTGGAGGCGTTCTGCCGCGGGTTTCTCTCGCGCGCAGAATCATCCGAGGCCATCGGTGGCCGGGTGATGACGATCTACAACCTGAGCCTCGAAATCGAGCGTCCAGCTGACTTCGCCAAGATCTGGGAGCCGCACCAGAAGCTGCTGACCAAGATCCTCACCGCCTGTTCCCGAGCGGGGCTGGTGCGCAAGGATCTGACACCGGCTCAACTGACCACGCTGCTGAATTCGACTCTCATCGCGCTCGCCCAGATCGGTGTCTTCCATCTCGGCGTCAAGGGAGCCGAACTCACCGAGGACCAGTTGTGGGCGTGGTGTCTGCAGGCGCTCACGCCTCCGGCGGGTGCCACCAAGACAAGGGCTGTCGCTGCCAAGGCCGCGCCGAAGAAGGCGCCCGCGCGCAAACCGCGCAAGCTAACGGGGTAGGCCGAGCCCTCGCTGGGCGATGATGGACCGCTGCACCTCACTGGTGCCCGCGTAGATGGTGGTCCCCAGCGAGAAGCGCATGAGGTGTTCGAAGCGGCCCTGCTCGGGTGCCGTCGGCTCGAAGTAGCTGCGGACCGCGTCTGGGCCGACGAGTTCCACGATGTCCTGGCTGGCGCGCACCAACGCCTCGGTGCTGAACACTTTGGACATGGGTCCCTCGGCCACCGGGATCGTGCCGTCTTCGACCATCCAGACGCACCGACGCTGCAGCAGCCGCGAAACCTCGTCTTCCATCGCGACTCTCGCGATGCGGCGCCGGACGTCGGTCTTGGTCAGCTGCGGTGATCCGTCTGCAGCGGGCGTCTTGGCAGCCCACTGCTCGACGTGGTGCAGCAGACGGCTGATGTGCGGACCCCACCCCGACGCGTGCTCGTCCTGCAGCGACAGGGCAAGGACCTGCCAACCGCCGTCGATCTCACCGATGCGCCACTCGTCACCGACGCGGACATCGCTGTAGAAGGTGATGTTGGTGCGCTCGCCGGACAGCGTCCACACCGCCTGGGCGTCGAAGCCGTCGGAGTCGAGCGGAACGAGAAACATCGTCAAGCCCTTGTGCTTCGGCTTGTCCGGACTCGTGCGGGCGAGCAGGAACACATAGTCGGCGATGTGCCCGTTGGTGGTGAACATCTTGGAGCCGTTGATGACCCACGCGTCGCCGTCGCGCACGGCTCGAGTCGATGCCGCCGCCACGTCGGAACCGCATTCAGGTTCGGTGAAGCCCAGGGCGATGGTGATGTCGCCGTTCATCGCGCCCGCGAGGATGCGGTCCTTCATCTGCGGCGTGCCGACTTCTCGGATGATCGAAGCGACCATCCTGCTGGTCTCAGACAGGTACACCGGCGCGTCGAAACGCATCATCTCCTCTTTGACGACTTGTGTCTCCCACTCGCCCTGCGGCGCGAAATAGCCCGCATCGACGAGCCCTTTCGCGAACTCGTCGTCGTGGGCGACGCCGCTGCGGTAGATGCGCTCCTCGGTGTCGGCCGTCAACACCGTCGCGAGATGGCTCCGCACCTCGTCGCGGAATGCCTCGGTGTCGGAGTCGAGGTGAAAGTGCATGGATCAGAACCAATCTGTCACCGGGCCCGGCGGACCGCACGTTGGGAAAATGTTACTCTCAGGATTGAGAGTATCCATATCCGCAGGTGATCGGATTTGATGGTGGACTTGAGTCTTTCCGGCGAGCAGCGCCAGCTCGTCGAATCCTTCGCTGCGATCTACGCGCGCGAGTCGACGTCGGAGCGCATACGCGCTGCGGAGCCGGGCGGATTCGACCCCAAGCTCTGGACCGCGTTGCGCTCGACCGGCGCCGTCGAGATGGCCGCCGCGGAAGAAGCCGGGGGCTGGGGCGCAACTGAACTCGAGCTCGCGCTGATCGCTGAACAGTACGGGCGTGCCGTGGCCTCCGCACCCGTCATCGAGGCCCAGGTCGCTGCCCGGACACTCGGCGCATGCGGACGCGACGGCATCGCACTGCTGGGCGACGCGCTGTCGGGCGCTACCCTCATCACCTTCATGCCGCGACCGGCCGACGGTAAGACGCTCCGACTCGTTCCTGCGGGCACGGTCGCCGATGTCGTCATCGCCTCGGTCGACGGTCAACTCGTCGCGGTGACACCCGACGATCAGCGCCGAGCGGTCGAGAACCTCGGCACCCTCCCGCTGGCCGACGTATCGGCACGGGACATCACGGTCCTCGCCGACGGAGAGGATGCCCGACGGCTGTTCTCCGAAGCGGTGGATCTGTGGCTCACGCTGACGGCGGCGGCTCTCACGGGCGCGGCGGCCAGGGCTGTCGAGCTGGGGGTCGACTATGCCAAGCAGCGGCATGCGTTCGGAACGCTCATCGGATCTTTCCAAGCGGTGTCACATCCGTTGGCCGACAGCGCTACTGCCGTCGATGGGGCGCGACTGCTTGCGCTCGAGGCGGCGTGTGCCTTCGCCGACGAGCCGGCGCGCGTCACCGAGTTGGCCGCGATGGCGTTCACATTCGCCTATGAGACCGCGCGGGACGCGACGAGTCGCAGTCTCCACATCCACGGCGGCTACGGATTCGGCATGGAGGGTGACATCCAGCTGTACTACCGCCGGGTCCGCGGGTGGGCGATGCTCTTCGGCGACGCGGGAGTCGCATTGGACCGCGTCGCCGACGCCCGCTACGGCGCAGTCGTCGGCTGATCCGGCTCCCGCGGCGGGAGGATCGCAAAACTCAGCGTGGCGCGCGCCGCGATACGGCTGCGGCCCACGTCCGAGACGTCGACGGCGACGACGATCATCCGCTTTCCCGCCCGCACCAGCGTGGCCGTCGCACGCGCGGGGCCCTCGACGATTGGCGCGAGGAAGTGGATCGACATGTCAGCGGTGCCTGCGCCCGCCCCCTCGCCTGCGTACTTGACCGCGAGCCGTCCGCCCGCCACGTCGATGAGCGTCGCAAGCAATCCACCTTGAATTGCGCCGCGAAGGTTCACCAGATCGGGCCGATTGTGCAGGTCGACGACGACGGAGCTGTCGGTGTCCTCCACGTCGTAGAACGGCAGCTGCGCGAACAGGTGCCCGGGAAGCGTCACCTCCATGGGGCTCGGCTCGCCCCTCACGCGTCTGCCCGCACTTGGTCCTTGAGGGACAGCACGATCGGGGGAGCTGTCCGCCAGTTGGGAACTCCTTGTTCTTCACCTGCGGTGGCGCGCTTGTCGTCGCGTACGCCGACCCAGTGTGAGTGGTTCAACTGGTGCAGGGTGAAGCAGGACTGCAGCGCGTTGTAGAAGCCCATGTTGTCGACGGACTGGTTGACCGACTCCTTGATCAGCAGGGCGGCCATCGTCGGCACTTCGGCAATGCGCCGTGCCATGTCGATTGTGCGGTCGGCCAACTCGTCTCGTTTGAAGATCTTGCTGACCATGCCGAGCCGGTAGGCCTCCTCGATGCCGATCGCATCTCCGGTGAGCATCAGCTCCTTCGTGCGGCGGGGCCCGAATTCCCATGGGTGGCCGAAGTACTCCATACCGCACATCCCCAGCCGAGTGCCGACGACATCGGCGAAGCGGACTTCCTCACTGCCGACGATGAGATCGCAGGCCCAGATCAGCATCAGTCCCGCGGAGAACACGTCACCGTGGACCTGGGCAATGGTGATCTTCCGCAGATTGCGCCACCGCAGGTTGTTCTGGAAGAAGTAGTGCCACTCCTGCAGCATGATCTTCTCCGCGCCCTCCCGGGTACCGCCGTTGATCGCGGCCGTCGGGTGCTGGTCCGGTCCGGGGGTGAACTCGGCACGGGCCAGCTTGGACCCGATGTCGTGGCCGGAGGAGAACATCGGGCCCTCGCCGGCGAGGATCACGACCCGAACGGTGTCGTCCGCCTCCGCCCGGCCGAATGCGTCGTCCAGTTCGACGAGCATGCCTCGGTTCTGCGCATTGCGCTGCTCCGGCCGGTTGAGGGAGATGCGCACGATCTGGCCGTCGTCGAACGTCTCCCATTTGAGGAACTGATAGTCGGTCATTCTTCGCCTCCGCGGTTCTTCTGAATCGGCAATGGTGTTATCAATAACTGAGAAGGTATGTTCTCACAGTGGTCGAGGGTGATGAGCTGGGAAGGTGCACATGACAGACGGCCAACATAACCCGCGGGTCATCCTGTGGGGACCCGGTCAGGTGGGTGTCGGCGCTCTTCGCGCGCTGATCGCCCATCCTGGCCTGGACCTTGCGGGCGTCGTCGTCTACGCCGAGGCCAAGGACGGCAGGGACGCGGGCGACCTGTGCGGTATGCCGGCCACGGGCGTGACCGCGACCCGTGACGTCGACGCCGCGCTCGCGTCGGACGCCGACGTGGTGGCGTACTTCGCATCGGGTGACTACCGGTACCGGGAGGCGGCTGAGGACATCGCAAAGTGCCTCCGCGCGGGCAAGGACGTCGTGTGCACCTCGCTGGTCCCGATGTGCTACCCGCCGGCCGCCGACAAGGAAACCGTCGACCTCATTCGGGAAGCATGCCAGGACGGCGGCACCAGCTTCTTCAACAGCGGGGTCGACCCCGGCTGGGCCAACGATGTGATCGCCTTGACCATGACGGGGTTCAGCAGTCGCGTCGACACCATCACCATGCTGGAGATACTCGACTACGGCCCGATCAATCAGCCCGACATCATGTTCGACTTCATGGGCTTCGGCCACCCGCCCGATCACCCCGCGCCGCTGTTCGACACCGCGCGGCTGGCCGCCTTGTGGGCGCCGACCGTCCATCTCGTGGCCGACGGCGTCGGCCTGCCGCTCGATCGCGTTGAGACCACGATCGAAAAATGGCTCGCGACAGAGCGTTACGAGGTCGCGTCGGGCTGGATCGAGCCGGGCACGATGGGCGGTATGCGGTTCAAGCTCGCGGGAATGGTGGACGATGAAGAACGGGTCACGCTCGAACACATCACGAGGATGGGCGAACCGGCGGCTCCGGACTGGCCGCGGCACCCGTCGCCGCACGGCGGCTACCGGGTGATCGTCGACGGTCTGCCGACCTACACGGTCGACATCGAGATGCACGGGCGCGGAAACAACATGCGCGGTCTGACCTACGCGACGGTCATGCGGGAACTGAACGCGATACCCGCGGTGATGGCTGCGCCGCCGGGGCTGTTGTCGACGCTCGACCTTCCCCTCGTCACCGGGCCGGTGCGCGGCGGAACCTGGCGCGGGGTCCTACCGGCGACGGCCGCCGTATGACGATGGACGTCCTCGAGGCCATGCGCACGTCGTCCGCCGTGCGGCGGTACCGCGACGAACCGGTGTCCGACGAGGTGCTGCAGCGGTGCCTGCTCGCCGCGACGTGGGCGCCGTCGGGCGGAAACCAGCAGCCGTGGCGGCTCGTCGTCTTGCGGTCGCCCGAAATCCGTGACGTCGTCACCGCCGCGGCGCAGAAGACGTGGAGGGTGATGGCCGACTTCTACGACTTCGCGCCTCCCGCCGACGATGCCACGGACCCGAAGTCGCGGGTGCTGCGCGCGATGTCGGAACACATGCACGTCGGCGGCGCCGCGCCCGTCTGCGTTCTGTTCTGCGTGCAGCCGCAGCGCGGAGCCAGCGACCTCCAGAACGGCGGATCGATATTCCCCGCGGTGCAGAACTTCCTCCTCGCGGCACGAGCGCAGGGGCTGGGGGCGGCCATCACACTGTGGCACGACGCCTGCGACGCCGAGTTGCGGTCGTTGATCGGGATACCCGACGACTGGAAGATCGCAACGCTGGTGACTGCGGGCTGGCCGAAGGGTGGCCATCACCCCGTGCGCCGCAAACCGCTGCGCGAGGTCGCGAGCGTGGACCGTTGGGACAACTCCTGGGTTGCGCACGACTCATGACGACGAAACCGGCTGTGCTGCTGCATCCTTCCGGCACAGCCGTGTCGTTTGACGACCTCGATGCCGCCGCCAACCGCCTCGCCCGTTTCTTCGGCGGTGCCGGGCTCACGCCGGGGGACACCGTCGCGGTCCTCATGGAGAACAACGAGCACATCCACGCCGTGATGTGGGCCGCTCGACGCAGTGGGCTGTACTACACGATGGTCAAC
>DATEIG010000257.1:0-3750 GCA_035279185.1 Mycobacterium sp. | reverse complement strand
TGTCTGAGCGGTATCCGCCCGCAACAGAGCTAGGGTGTGGGCCGTTATGAGCGACCCCTTGGGGTTGTCGGTAGGGACAACGAACCTGGTCGCGGCGCGTGTCGGCAATCAACCTGTGACGCGCCGCTCGATGCTGACCCTCGCGAAGTCCGGCGGCACGATAAGCGGCTTCGTCGAACGTGTCGGCGACCGTGTCCCCCTGGTGACCCCCGATGGCACCAGCTTTCGCGCCGAGCAGCTACTGATGCAGGCCCTCGACGCGATGGTCGACGTCGGCGGCGGGCCGTCATCCGACGTCGCCATCGCGGTACCGGCGCACTGGGGTCCGACGACCATCTGGGCGTTCCGCAGCGCGCTGGGCAACAGTGCGCAGCTGTCACACATCAGCGATCAGGTCCGCGTCGTCTCCGACGCGGTCGCCGCACTGACGGCGCTGCAAGCCAATCCCGGCATCGCCGCAGAGGGCGTGGTGGCACTGCTCGACTTTGGCGGCAGCGGTACCAGCATCACGCTGGCCGACGCCGCGAACTCGTTCACGCCGATAGGCGAGACGGTGCGATACCCGGACTTCTCCGGTGACCTGATCGATCAGGCGCTGCTGACCCACGTGCTGGAGAACCTCGCCGACAAGGCCGATCCGGCGGGCACCACGGCGGTCGAGTCGCTGACCAGACTTCGTGAGGAGTGCAGGCGCGCCAAGGAGCGACTTTCGGCCGACACCGCGACACAGCTCGTCTTGGACTTTCCCGGCTATCGCGCCGACATCCGGTTGACCCGTGACGAACTGAACGAGTTGATCGAGCGTCCGCTCGACGGCGTGCTCTCCGCGCTCGACGAGCTGGCCGAGCGCAACGGCACGTCACCCACCGATCTTGCGGCGCTTGCGATCGTCGGTGGCGGTGCGAGCATTCCGCTTGTCGCACAGCGTCTTTCCGGGCACACGCAGCTTCCGGTGGTGACCACGCCCGCGCCGGGGCTCAATGCCGCCGTCGGCGCCGCCCTGTTCGCGGCGTTCGGTGCCGACGCGGATGCGCCGACGGGCGCCAACATGGCGACCGCGCTGGACGCCGGGGCTCCCACCGGCGCGGCCCCCGCCGCGACCGACGTGACTGCCGCGGAACCCGTCTACACCGCGTCCGGCCCGGATGCGCCGGGGTCGGCGACGTTTCGCGCACTCGCTTGGTCCCAGGAGGACGGCGGCGAGGAACTCGTCCCGTACACCGGTGAGAATCCCTACCTGACAACGGATTCCGATGTACGGCCGGTCGTCGAGTACGCGCCGGCGACAGGCAGGGTGGTATACGACGAGCCGCGGCGGCCCTGGCACCGCATGGCCGTGTTGGGTATCGGGGTCGCAGCCGTCATCGCGATCGTCACCGTCGGCGGGGTTGCCTACGGGCTGACGAGCGCAACCGAGAGCAACAAGGCGACAGAGGCGCCCGAGGTCGACCCGCCGAAGCAACCGGAACCCAAACAGCCCGAGCCCAAACAACCTGAGCCGCAACCACCCGCGCCGCCCCAGCAGGAGAACCCCGAGCCGCCGCCGCCGGAAACTCCTCCGCCCCCGCCGCCGCCGGAAACGGTGACGATCACCAACGAAGTTTCCGCTCCTCAAACTCCGACGTGGACACCGACCACGACTGAGCCGACGACGACACGAACCACGACGACGACGTCGCCGACCACCACGACCACATCGCCGACCACCACGACAACCACGACGACGACCACGACGACGAGCACGACTCCGTCGATGACGACGACGTATGTGAGGGTTCCTTTTGTGCCCGTGCCGGTGCCAATCCAGGTGCCCAATCAAGGGCCTCCACCGCCGCCGGCTTACCAGCCGCCGGTTTATCCGCAGGGTCCTTGGGGATAGCAGACTCGGGTGCCCATAACACCACTTATTGGCATTTCTGCAAATTTGGTCGCGGTAGCCCCCTGAAATCAATATCGTTTGCTCGTCTACATTGAGCATCCTGATGGGAATCGGGCCGGTGGATCGCGACATGGGGCGGCTGGGTTTCGGGGTGAGTGTCGAGGGCGGGCCACTCGCCTCCGACCAGCTGCGCGCGGTGACCGACGCTGTCGGCGAGAGGCCCGGCACCGTGCTGTGGTTCGAGGATTTCCACGCGCCGCCGCCGACCGCAGGCATCGACGCGGTCGCCGGCATGGCTGCCTTCCCGATCATCACGTGGGAACCGTGGCATGCCACGCTCGAGTCGATAACCCGCGGAGAGCAGGACGATCACCTCATATCCTGGGCAGAGGCGCTCGCGGCCTGCGACTCGGAGGTGGGCCTGCGCCTCGCGCACGAATTCAACGGCGACTGGTACCCCTGGACACCCGCGAGGGGCGGCACCCATGACGAATACGTGTCGGCGTGGCGGCATGCCCATGACCTCTTCCGTGAGCACGGCGCCACGAACGTGGTGTGGATCTGGTCTCCGAACGCCGTCTCGCTGGACCCGGCGCCTCTCGACGCCTGGTATCCGGGTAACGCATACGTCAATGTATTAGCTGTCGATGGCTACAACTGGGGAAATGCGAAGAGACCTGGCGAATGGATTGAACCTGACCGACTGTTCAGCCAAGCGGTGGCCGAATTGCGAACTCTCGACGACGACAAGCCGATTCTCATCGCCGAAGTCGCGTGCGCGGAGAACGGCGGATCGAAAGCGGAATGGATCGCCGATTTCGTCGCCTATGTCGACACCGAATCGGTTATAGATGGCTTTGTCTGGTTCGAGCACGACAAGGAAACAGATTGGCGGATGGTCAGCAGCCGAGCCTCGACCGAGGCGATGGCAGCCGCCCTCGAGAAGAGGGCCGTCACGTGTGAGGTGAGGCTGTGACAGCCGAAGTCGTCAGCGACGGGTTCGTGTTGGCTCCCGAGATCGAGGACGCCAGGATGCACGCCGTCGATCAACTCCAGCTTCTCGGTTCGCCGCCCGAGGAGAGGTTTGCGCGGATCACGCGGATGGCGAGGCAGGTCTTCGACGTACCGATGGCCGCCGTGTCGCTGCTCGACCGCCACCACCAGTGGTTCAAACAGAACGACGGGCTCGACCTTGCGGGCGCGATCCCCCGCGAGCAGACCGTCTGCCGCGCCACCATCGCGCGCGTGTACGAGGGGGCGGACGAGCCCGCGTTGATCATCGAAGACGCCCGCAAGCACCCGATATTCAGCGAACTGCCCGCGATCAAGAGCGAGGGCGGGGTGCGGTTCTACGCCGGGTATCCGCTCTTCGGTCCCGGCGGGCACGCGGTCGGCACCTTCTGCATCTACGACACCCAGCCCCGAGAACTCGACGCCGATCAACTGGAGACCTTCCGTGAGTTGGCGGGGTGGGCCCAGCGCGAACTCGAGCAGTCCGACGAGATGAACCGGGCGGCCGAGGTGCAGCGCCATCTGCTGCCGCGGCCGCTCGGCGACCTCCCCGGCTATTCCGTGTGCGCGCTCTGCCTGCCCGCCTTCGCGGTCGGCGGCGATTTCTACGACCACTACACTTCGCAGCGCGGGGTGATCTTCACCGTCGCCGACGTGATGGGCAAGGGCCTTGGCGCCGCGATTCTGACCGCGAGCGTGCGCTCCGCGCTTCGAGCGGCGTCGCACGCGGTGGACATGATCCCCGCAGGCGCGGATCTCGCGGATGCCGTGAACTCGGTGGCCGACCAGCTGTCAGACGACCTGTCGAGCACCGACACCTTCGTCACCCTGTTCCACGCCCGTCTCGAGACGGCCAGCGG
>DATEIG010000256.1:0-2578 GCA_035279185.1 Mycobacterium sp. | reverse complement strand
TTGGTGCGGCCGAGACCGTTCAATATCACGGCGATTCGCTTGGATTCCGAGTCGGTCTTGTCGCCGAGGACACCGTCGACCAAGGCGTGGGCGAGGCCTTCCGCGGTGGGCATGTCTTCGTCCGATACCCCGGGCTCGCCGTGAATGCCGAGCCCGAGTCCCATCTGGCCTTCGGCGACGGTGAACAGCGGCGCGTCCGCCCCTGGCAGGGTGCATCCGTCGAACGCGACCCCGAGCGTTCGCGTCGCGGCGTTGGCCGCCTCGGCCACCCGCACCACGCCCGCGAGGTCGAGTCCCTCCTCCGCCGCCGCGCTGGCGCACTTGAAGACCGTGAAATCGCCTGCGATACCGCGCCGCTTCGCCTCTTCGCCCTTCGGGGCGCTGGCCACGTCGTCGGTGACGGCGAAGTAGTGCGCGTCGATTCCCTCACTGCGCAGTTGCGTCACCGCGAGGCCGAAATTCATCACGTCTCCGGCGTAGTTGCCCGTGGTCAGCAGCACACCGGAGTCACCATGGGCCGCGCGGGACACCGACGCTGCCTCCTCGGCCGACGGGGAGGTGAAGATGTTTCCCACCACCGCACCGTCGGCGAAACCGCGGCCGACGGTGCCGCAGAACGCCGGATAGTGCCCGGACCCGCCGCCGATCACCACGGCGACCTTTCCCGGCCTGGTCTTGTGTGCCCGCACCACACCACCGGGCACACCCGCGACGTAGTGCGCGTTCGCGTCGAGGAATCCAACGAGCATGTCCTCGGTGAAACGGGCAGGATCGTTGAAAAGCTTTGTCATCGCAGTCGTTCCCCTGTTTCGCTGTCGAAAAGGTACACCCGCTCCGGTGGCGCGGTCACGACAATGCGCTGTTCGGGTTCGTAACTCTCGGCTGCCGGTGTCTGCACGACGATGCCCTCTTCGATGCCCGCGACGGTGCTCGTCGCGAGCCCGAACTCCAGAAGGTGCTCGAAGTAGGCCACCGTGGCGGTGACGCCCGTGTCGGTGTCGGCCGTGATCGCACAGTCCTGCGGGCGCACACCGACGGTCACCTTCGTGCCCTCCGCCAGGTCGGCCACCGACGTCTCCAAACCGCCTGCGCCTGAGCCGATGTCGACGTGCACCCGGCCGTTGTGGGTTCTTGTGACACCGCGGAGCACGTTGATCTGCGGCTCGCCGACGAACTGCGCGACGAAAAGGTTGGCGGGGTCGTCGAACACCTCGTCGGGTGTGCCGAACTGCTGTACGACGCCCGCGTCCATCACGGCGAGCCGGTCGGCCAGCGACAGCGCCTCGACCTGATCGTGGGTGACCACGATCGTCGTGTAGCCGAATTCCCTCTGCAGCACCTTCAGTTCGCGTCGCACCCGTTGCCGCGCGGACGCGTCGAGGTGGCTCAGCGGTTCGTCGAGCAGCAGCACAGGTGGGTTGCGCACCAGGGCGCGGGCGAGGGCGACACGTTGCTTCTGGCCGCTGGACAGCCCGGCGGGCCTCAGGTTCAGCAGATCGTCCATCTCGAGCCGCTTACTGATCGAATCGACCATCTGCTCGGCGCCCTTGACCTTGCGGGCCTTCAGCCCGTAAAGCAGGTTCTCCCGCACGGACAGCGGCGGATACAACGCGTAGCTCTCGAACCCGACGCCGATACCGCGCTTGGCCGCGGGCAGCTGCGAGATCTCACGATCCCCGATCTTGATCGAGCCGTCGGTCACCGTTTCCAGCCCGGCGATCATCCGCAGGGTCGTGGTCTTACCGCAACCGGAGGGACCGAGCAGGGCGACCAACTCCCCCGGCTCGATCGCGAGATCGATGCCCTTGACGGCGGTGACCTTGTCGCGTCCGCGGGACGCGTAGGTCTTGACGAGCCTGGTCAGGGTGAGGCTCTGTGCCGTGGTGTTCTTGGTGTCGTCCGCGGGCCGACCGGTCATCACGCTCACTGCGCTGCCTCCAATGCCGAGTCCTGCGTGGATTCCGAAAGGCGCCGGGTGTCGCCGTCGCCGCTGGCGAAGACGTGGACGTCGGAGTCTGCGACCGACATGGACACCTCGGATCCCTCGTCGACGCCTTCGCGCCCCGACGCCAGCACGATCAGCTGTGCGCCGCCGACGTCGACGGTGAGCTCGATGTTGCGGCCGAGCCGCTCGGCGAGGGTGACGCGACCGCGCATCGCACCCGAGCCGTTGGAGCCGACGTGAATGTCGCACGGCCGCAGGCCCACCCGCACGCGGTCGCCCCGGTCACACCGAGTGTCGGCGGGGACGGGAACCTCGATCGAACCGTCGCCCAGCCGAATCCGGCCGTCGTCGACCACACCGTCGAGGAGGTTGATCTCCGGCTGGCCGAGCGACCGCGCGACGAAGGTGTCGGCCGGATGCCGCCAGATCTCCTCCGGGGTGCCGATCTGAACCAGCCGGCCTTGCCGCATCACCGCGATGCGGTCGCCGAGAGCCAGCGCCTCCTGATAGTCGTGCGTGACGTAGATGGTGGTGGTGTTCGACATCGCACCCAGCTGCTTGAGCTCGGCGCGCATCGCCGCGCGCAGTTTGGCGTCGAGGTGGCTCAACGGCTCGTCGAGCAGATAGATGTCG
>DATEIG010000255.1:0-2109 GCA_035279185.1 Mycobacterium sp. | reverse complement strand
TCGGCGGCACACACACTGGCGCAGAACGCCCAACGGCACTTCCACCGCTACGGCACCACCCGCGAGACACTCGGCTGGATCGCACTCAACCAGCGCGCCAACGCAGCGCTGAACCCGACGGCGATCTACCGCGACCCGATGACGATGGACGACTATCTCAACGCGCGGCCGATCACCACTCCGTTCGGGCTGTACGACTGCGACGTGCCGTGCGACGGCGCGATTGCGGTCGTGGTATCCGCCGTTGACGCCGCGAAGGACCTGCCGCACAAGCCCGTGCTGTTCGAGGCCGTCGGCACCCAGATCGTCGAGCGGACCGACTGGGACCAGACCACGCTGACCCACGAGCCGCAGGTGCTGGGCCAATCCGCGCACATGTGGACGCGAACCTCGTTGCGGCCCAACGACGTCGATGTCGCCGAGCTGTACGACGGCTTCAGCTTCAACTGCCTGTCGTGGCTCGAGGGGCTCGGCTTCTGCGGAATCGGCGAGTCGAAGGACTTCCTCGACGGCGGAAAAGCGATCGCGCGCGACGGGGTCATCCCGCTCAACACCCACGGCGGTCAGCTGTCGCACGGACGCACACACGGTATGGGGCTGATCCACGAGGCCGTCGTGCAGTTACGCGGAGATGCAGGCGAGCGGCAGGTGAAGGACGCCCGGGTCGGCGTGGTCAGCAGCGGCGGGCTCACGCCGAGTGGCGCGATTCTGCTGCGGACCGATGGCTAGCGCCCCACGTCCGCGCGTCGTCCTCGTCGACGGTGTGCCGATGTCGGCGTTGGTGGCGGCGGTACCCGAACCGAAGGCCGTGATCGTCGCGGTGCACGGCGGCGCCACGTCAGCGGCCTATTTCGACTGTCCGGGTCACCCGGAGCTGTCACTGCTGCGCGCGGCCGCGTCCGACGGCTACACCGCCATCGCGCTCGACCGCCCCGGCTACGGCGCGTCGGCGTTCTACCACGACGACATGGTTGAAGCGGACAGGCGCGTCGGCTTCGCTCTCGGCGCCGTCGACAAGATCCTCGGCGAGAGTCTGCGCGGCGCAGGGCTTTTCGTTCTCGCGCACTCGGCGGGCTGTGAGATCGGGCTGCGCATGGCGGTCGACGGGCGAGCCGACGACGTACTCGGCGTCGAACTGTCGGGGACCGGACTGCGCTACAGCGACGAGGCGAAGGCCGTCATCAGCCAGGCCACGCTCACGTCGCGTCCGGCGGGCCTGCGCGATCTGCTGTGGCAACCGACCGACCTCTACCCGCAGGAGGTGCTCACCGGCGGCCTGTCGGCACCCGGCGCCCCGTACGAGGGCGAGGTGACGGCGAACTGGCCTCGCCGCGACTTCCCCGACGTCGCGAGCAGGGTCACGGTGCCCGTGCAGTTCAGCGTCGCCGACCACGAACGGGTCTGGGAGTCGACTCGGGAGGCGGCCGACGCCGTCGCCGGGCTGTTCACCTCGTCCCCGCGGGTCGTCGTCAACGAGATGCCGGACAGCGGACACAATCTCAGCGTCGGGTGGACGGCTGTGGAATACCACCGGCGGGTGCTGGCATTCCTCGACGAATGTGTCACCGCGCGCAGTGAAGTGGAGGCGGGTTGATGCGCGTCGGCTTCATCGGCCTCGGCAGCCAGGGCGCCCCGATGGCGCGCCGCATCGTCGAGGGCGGGTACGACCTCACACTGTGGGCACGTAGACCCGCCACCCTTGAACCCTTTTCCGGCACCGCCGCGAAAGTCGCGCAGTCCCCTGCCGAGTTGGCGGCGGTCAGCGATCTGGTGTGCATCTGTGTCGTCGGCGATGACGACGTCAGGGAGGTGTTACACGGCGAATCCGGCCTACTGGCCGGCCTCGCAGCCGGCGGAATTGTCGCGATCCACAGCACCGTGCATCCCGACACATGCCGGAAGATCGCCGATACGGCTGCCGCACAGGGCGTTTCGGTCATCGACGCACCGGTGAGCGGCGGCGCCCCCGCCGCCGAGGAAGGCACCCTGCTCGTCATGGTCGGTGGCGACGAGGATATCGCCGAGCGGTGCCGTCCGGTCTTCGCGACCTACGCCGATCCGATTGTCCACCTCGGTCCCCTCGGCAGCGGGCAGGTCACCAAGATGCTG
>DATEIG010000254.1:0-6927 GCA_035279185.1 Mycobacterium sp. | reverse complement strand
CCCGTCGGCGGCCAACGCACGCGCGGCGCTCTTCGTCAGCATCAGCAGCCCCGCCTTCGACGCCGCGTACTGCGGGGTCGGGTCGGGATCGGTGAGCGCGACGATGCGCGACGCCTCGATGGAGGTGATGTTGACGACCGCGCCCGCCTGCGCGCCTCGCAGCGCCGGGCCAAGGGCGTCGATCATGTTGTAGGCGCCGACGAGGTTGATCTCCAGGCAACGCATCCAGGTGTCGCGGTCGACTCCCGAGAAGCCGGTGTTGTCCAGGACGCCCGCGCAGTTGACCAGATAGGAGATGTCGTCGACCGGTGCTCCCGCGGCGGTCAGGAGTTGTGCCACTCCCCTGTCGCGCACGTCGGCGCCGACACACACCTGCACGGCGGCGTCGAAGTCCTTGTCACGCTCGGGTGTGCGCACGTCGAGCCGCACGGTGCGGATCCCCGCCGACATGAGAGATCGGGCTATCGCCGCGCCGATACCCGCCGCGGCGCCGGTGACAACGGCGGTACCGCCACTGAAGGTCAGCGGCATCGTCCTTCGCGCGGCAGCCGTCATCGAGGCCCGTACCGGCGTTCGTGTGCGGCCATCGCGTCCGCGAAACACTGGCGCGGCGCCCGGATGACGCCCGCGCCGATCTGGCCGCCGTCCCTGCCCGCCAGGCCGACATCCATCACGGGCAGGACCCCGGTCTCCAAGACCTTGCGGGCGTCGATTCCCGTCGGAGTGCCGCGAAAGCCGAACAGCGGGATGCGGTAGGTGTCGTTCTCACCGTGGGTGATGGCGTACATCTCGCGATTGCGTTCGATCATCACCTCCGGCGAACCGCCCTGATATTCCTGCAGGGGCAGCGCACACGCCTGAGCGAAACCGCCGAGGCCGATCGTCTCGGTGATCGGCGACTCGCCGCCCATCCAGGTGATCTCGTCCTCGGTGTGGCCGTCGAACAATTTGCCTTGATGGATGGGCGGTGGCCCTTCGAACCAAGTATCGCCGAGTCCGGCCAGCTTGATGGCGAATCCACGGCAAGAGAACGCCATCGCCGACACGAGCGTGGAACCCGGAACCACCATCGCGTCGGCGGACGCCTTCGCCGCAGCCATCGACAGCCGCAGGAAGAAGTAGTCGTTCTCCGCGAGGTGCAGCATGGTCTCGCGCACCCCGGCGACCCGCTCGTCGAGCATGTCGAGGACGGCGGGCAGGATCTCGCGGTTGAACAGAATCGAGGCGGCCGCGTTGCGGCTGTGCACCTCGTCGCCCATGCGCAAGGCGCGGGCGATCAGCGGCTTGAGCGCGACCCCGCCACCGCGCCGGATGGCCTCCCCGACCACGGGCGCCAGCACGTTGTTGACATGGAGAAGTCGCTCGTGCACGCCCTCGTCATAGCAGCCGTAGTTCAGCCTGCGCGGTTCCTTGCCCTCGTAGAAATTGCAGAAGGCACGGTTGCCGTCCGTTCGGTTCTCGACCACGAATACCGGCATCGACGCGGTGTAGATGCCTGCGAGGGAGCCGACTGCGGCGTAGTCCTGACATCCGCCGACCTCGACCTCGCCGGTCTCGAACCGTGCGATCGCCTCCTCGCGGTCGGCGGCGAGACCCTCGAACAGTGCGCCGCCGATCAGCGCCTCCCGCTGTCCGCCGACGTAGTCCCGCCACGCCATCGGCGCGCCGGAGGTCAGGACCAGGTTGTCGCGGTATCCCGGGAGCACGTCGCGCGCCTGGCGCACGTCCACCACCCACGGATCGGCCGCGAGGAGCCGTGAGAACGATTCGGCGTTGGCGTCCTCGACGGAGGCGACGGCGCCTCGTCGCGTCGTGGTCTGCGCGGTCGTCACCACGCGACCACACCGCCGTCGACAAGGAGTGTCTGCGCGGTGATGAACGATGCGCGGGGCGAGAGCAGGAACTCCACGGCCTCGGCCACCTCTTCGGGCTCCCCGATGCGCTTGAGCATCGCGTAGCCGGCACTGATCTCTTCTCCGCCGGAGACGCGGGCCATCGAGGGGCTCATCGGGGCGCGGATGACACCGGGTGCGACGTTGTTGACCCGGATGCCGCGCGGTGCCAATTCCGCAGCCAGGTAGCGGGTGTAGGCGGCGATGCCCGCCTTGGTCGCCCCGTACACGGATGCGCCCGTGAACCGGCCGAAATGACCGGTGAGGCTGCCGATGTTGACGATCGCGCTGCCGTCGGTGAGCAGAGGGGCCACCGCGTCGGTGACCCGGGCCATGCCTGCGATGTTCACCTGGAACATCAGCTCCAGCTTCGACTCGTCGAGCTCTCCGAGGAATGAATCGCGAAGGATGCCCGCGCAATTCACCAACCCATACAGGGTCTCACCGTTCTCGACGACGTTGCCGACTGCCGATGAGACGCTTTCCGGGTCGCTGACGTCCATGACGAGGGGCTGTGCGCCGTGCAGACCTGCCTGGTCGAGGTCGAGTTCGTCGACGGCGGACTTGAGGTCGGCGACGACCGGCACATAGGAACCCTGCAGCAGGCGACGGCAGATCGCCTGTCCGATGGTCCCGGCCCCGCCGGTCACGATCACTTTGTTTCCCAACGTCTTAACCCCTTCTGCGCCGGCGACGCGGATCACGGACAAACCCAGTCTCATGGACAAAGACCTATTGGTCAAGTTTTTAGGTCTTTAAAGCCAACCGGTCTTGACGCACTGGTCGTGGGGTAACCTGCTAGCAAAGGAAGGGGGTCTCATGCCGGCGGTAGAAGCGACCCAGGCACTCAGTCCGGTGCGCCAGATCCCCGCTCACGAATTGGTCGTCGACCAGATGCGTCGAGCGTTGGAACTCGGCCAGTTCCGGCCGGGTGATCGCCTCCCCACCGAACGTGAACTCTCGGTGATGCTCGACGTGTCCCGCACCACCGTGCGCGCTGCCGTCGCCGTTCTGGAACGGGAAGGCCTGATCGCGGTTCGCCGAGGGCGCGGCGGCGGCTTCACGGTGCAGGCGCCGCCGATCGACCCCGTGGAGATGCGACGCGAGATGCGACGCAACAAGCTGGCGATCCGCGACGCCTTCGACTACCGCATCATCGTCGAGACCGGAGCCACACACCTTGCGGCACAACGTCGCCGCAACACTGAACTCTCGGCCTTGCGCAAGTTACTCGACGGGATGTCCGACGCACTCCACGTCGCGATGTCCGAACAGTCCGCGCAGCACACCACGGAGTTCCAGACGCTCGACAGCGCGTTCCACATGGGCATCGCGCAGGCGGCACAGAACGACCGCCTTCTCGACGCTGTCGCCGATGCCCGCAGGCGGATGTGGCTGCCCGTCGGGGCGATCTTCGGTCGGCTCGAACCCAACGCCAACGACTTTCACGAGTCGATCCTCGAAGCCATCGAGAACCGCGAGCCCGAGCTGGCGGCCAAGCGCATGGAAGCCCACATCAACGACACCCGGTGCACCATCGAGGCCTGGCTCAAGCGCTGAGGCTGATTTACTCCCTAGAGAACAACACTTTCCGGAATCTCCGGCAATGTCTGACCACCGTCGACGACCAACGTCTGTCCCGTCACGAACCCGGCTTCCTCGCTGGCGAAGTACATCACCGCCGCCGCGATGTCCGCGGGCGAGCCCAACCGATGCTGAGGTATGCACACTTTCATCCTCGAGATGGCGTCCTCCCCCAGCCCGTCGAGCCCTTCTGTGGTGATACTGCCGGGCAGCACGGCGTTGATGGTGACCTCGTCGGCGGCGAGTTCGATTGCGGCGCTGCGCACGAACCCGAGCTGCGCGGCCTTGGTCGCACCGTAGTGGCTCAACCCCGGATAGCCCGTCACAGGCCCGGTGATCGACGACGTGACGACGACCCGACCCCGCCCGGACGCCTTCAAGGCCGCGCGGCAGGCCTGCACGGAGAAGATTGTGCCCGCGACGTTGGTCCCCATGATCGCCGTGACATCCTCGACGTTCAGCTCGTCGAGGGTCCGCTCCGGATAGATCCCTGCGTTGGCGCACAACACATCGAGACCGCCGAGCCGGTCGACGGCCTCGCCGGCCATCTTCTGACACGAACCGGGATCGGAAACGTCGGCGACGACGGTGTGTATCCGTTGTCCCCCAGGGTCGAGGCGCTCGGCGGCATCGGACAGAGCGCGGAAGCCGCGGCCGCTGATCGCAACCGCCGCCCCCGCGCGAAGGAACCCCTCGGCGATGCCGAATCCGATGCCGCGGCTTCCTCCGGTCACCAGGACCCGCGCCTTCGACCAGTCCGTCACGCCTTGTCCGCCGGCAACAGGTCCTCGGGCCGATCGTCGAAGACCGTGCTACCGATGCGGGCGTACCGCTCCGGGCTCGTCCTCTTCCAGATCAAGGCGACGGCAAGGGATCCGAAGAGCAGGATCGCGACGATCCACGGGATGGACTTGAAGAACAACGTGTCCGACGCGGCGCCCGCTGCCGCGGTCATGTTCGACGCCATCAGGTAGATCACGAACAGCATTCCAAGGCCGCCGATCAGCGGCGCCACCAGTGTGCGCCACCAGTTCGCCGTCTCTGGATGCTGCTTCTTGACGTGGAAGTAGACGATGGTCGAGATCGACGACATCGTCTGCACGATCAGCAGGCACAGCGTCGCGAGTATCGCCACGAGTACGAACAGCACGGCGTAGGGATCGCTGCCCGAGACCGCGCAGATCACCAGCAGCACACCGGCAAAGGCGCTCTGCGTCAGCGACGCCACCCACGGCGAGGCATGCCGATGGTGGGCTCCACCGAGGCGGTGCCACAGCAGTCGGTCGCGACCGAACGCGAACAGGTAGCGCGCAGCGGAGTTGTGGATCGCCAGCGCGCAGGCGAAGGAGCCACCGAGTACCAGCCACTCGAACACGACGACCGCCCACGATCCGAGGTATTCCCGCGCAGGCGAGTAGAGCAGTTCGAACGGCGCTGTGCCGGAGGCCAATTCGACCGACTTCGCCGGTCCGTTGCCCACGATGACACCCCACGATACGAAGGTGTAGAACACGCCAATGCCGATCACCGCGATCATGGTCGCCCTCGGCACGATCTTCCGGGGATCCCGTGACTCCTCGCCGTAGATGGCAGTGGACTCGAATCCCACCCAGGACCAGAACGCCATCAGTAGCCCCAGCCCGACGACGCCGCCTGCGACGCCGTTGGTGCTCAACGCGCTTGCCGGGTTCAGGGAGGCGAAGCTCATTCCGTCCGGATGGGCAAGCAACGATGCGATCGCGCTCACCGCGAGGATGGCGATTTCGCAGACCAACACGACGCCAAGCACTTTGGCGGCCACCGAGATGTCGAAGTGGGACAGCGCTGCGATCACCACCAGGCAAACCGCGGCGTACACCTCCCACGGCAGGTCGATACCCAGCTGCTCGCCGAACGCCTGCTTGGAGAAGGCCGCGAATATGCCGATCAGCCCGGCTTCCATGGTCATGTACGTGAACATGGACATCACGCCCGCGGCCAGACCGGGCACCTTCGACCACCCGCGAGAGACGAACGTGTAGAACGCGCCTGCCGCCGTGATGTGCCGCGCCAGCGCGACGAAGCCGACGCTGAACACCGTGAGCACCACGGTGGCGATGATGAACCCGGCGGGAGCGCCGAGGCCGTTGCCGAAGCCCACCGCCACCGGCAGGTTGCCGGTCATCGCCGTGATGGGCGCCGAGAAGGCCACCACCATGAAGACCACGCCGATAAGGCCGATAGCTCCACGTCGAAGTGTCGTACGACCCGCGTCGGTGCCTGCGGCAGTCGGCGCCTCGGGTACTGGTTTCACGGCCATGAAGGCCTTCCTTTCCTGTGGGCAACGTGCCGTCCGTTACACGTGTCGGAAGCGTAAGACCCAAAAGAACTAAAAACAAGACCTATAGACCAAAACCGGCGGCCCGTGACAAGCTGGTAACAAGCAGTGGGCCGAAGAGGACGCGATCCCGAACGCAGCTACGTCGCGCGAGTGGGCCGGCCGGTGACGGTGCGGAAGGCGCGATTCAGCCTGTCGCGCATGTACTCCGGCGATTGCGGCATCGACTCCGGGGTCGAAGCGGCCGTGCTTGTCCAGCACGTCCAGATAGGTCGCCGCGCGCACGGCCGACCACAGCTTCAGCCCCTGCCGTACGCGGCTCCCATGTCAACGCTTCGACCAACGGTGTTCGTGGGTCGACCTCGTCGAGAGCCTTGACCACCGAACCGATATCACTTCGGTGAGACCCCGGCCGTCGTTTCCGACGTGCACAAATGCCAGGAATTCACCCCTGCGAAAGGGCGTCCCTGTAGGGTTCGGCCACGTTGGATCCGCCTCACGGAAGGTTGGGCAATGACCCGATCACGTCTTCTTGCAGCCACCGCCGCCTGCGCGCTCGTCGCCGGATTGGCGGCGTGCGCTCCCCCTGAAAAGAAGGACGAGGGTGGTCAGACCTCCTCCGGGGTGAACGCCCGGGAGGCCACCTCGGCGGAGGACTTCGGCGGGATGGACGGCCTGGTCGAGGCCGCCAAGGCGGAGAAAGAGCTCAATGTCATTGCGCTGCCGCCGGATTGGGCCAACTACAAGGAGATCATCGACACGTTCGCCCAGAAGTACGGCATCAAGGTGAACTCCGCACAGCCCGACGCCAACAGCCAGGACGAGATCAACGCCGCCAATCAGCAGAAGGGCAAGAGCACCGCACCCGACGTCTTCGACCTGGGGCAGGCGATTGCGCTGGCGAACACCAAGATGTTCGCGCCGTACAAGGTGGCGACGTTCGACGACATTCCTGAGCAGTTCAAGGATCCCGACGGCACGTGGGTCAACGACTACGGCGGCTACACCTCCATCGGCTACGACTCGGCCAAGGTTCCCGAGGTGAAGAGCGTCGAGGATCTGCTGAAGCCCGAGTTCAAGGGCAAGGTCGCGCTGAACGGCGATCCCACGACAGCCAGCGCCGCCGCAAACGGA
>DATEIG010000253.1:0-3862 GCA_035279185.1 Mycobacterium sp. | reverse complement strand
GCCTGACAGACCAGGAACGTACCTTTGAGGTTGACGTCGATCGTCTTGTCCCATGCATCGAGGGTCAGGTCTTCGGCCGGCGCCAGCATGACGATCCCCGCGCAGTTGACGAGGATGTCGATTCGACCGAATTCCGCGATGACGGCGTCGACCGTAGCGGTGACCGACGCGGGATCGGAGACATCGCAACGGAATCCGCGGGCGCCGCGCCCGACGGCGGCCGCTTGTGCCGATGCAGCGTCCTCGGCGAGGTCGACCACGGCAACGCGTGCGCCCTTGGTGACGAGAGCCGACACGATCGCCGCCCCGATGCCCGATGCACCGCCGGTCACCAACGCGGCCTTGCCCTCCAGCGGGAAATCGAGATCGACGACGGGTTCCGTCATGTCAGTTGTCCTTTCGCTCGTGTCGTGGTCATCAGTCGAGTACGGCGGCCGCGATCTCGGTATCGGTGACGACGCCCGATATCAGCCCGGAACGGAGCACGGCGCGTGTGGCGTCGATCTTCTCGGCGCCCGCGGATATCGCGACAACCGTGGGGATGTCGCGCAGACCGTCCTCGGTGATGCCCATACGGCGCTCATCGAGTCCGCATACCCTGTTGCCTTGCGCATCGAGCAGCAGACCACACGTCTCGGCTCGCACGCCTGCGCGGTACAGCGCAGAGGCTTCGTCCTCAGAGACGGACGTGTAGACCTGCGACGCTTCGCGTGACCAGCCGCCGACGGAAACGAGCGCGCACGTGATGCGGCTGTGGTTGGCGACGGCGGCCGCGATCTGAGGCGTGCTTGCCAGACTTGCCGCCGTCCGCGCGTCGGCGACGACGTAGGGCGCATACAACGGCCAGGATCCGCCCCCGGTCACCTCGCTGATGCGGCGCGTCAGATCGGCGCCGTTGGAGGTGAGTCCGCCCGCCAACCCGGTGAGTTGCACCACGTCGCAACGCGGAAGCGTGGTGAGGTAGCTGGGTATTCGAGTGATCGTGCGACCGCAGTCGACCCCGATGACATCCCCGTCGTGCAGGATCGATTGCAGCAGTTCGGCCATGGCCTTGGCGACGGCTTCGGCTCGGTCGTTCGTGTCTTTCGATCCGGCGGCCACCGCGTACGCGTGCTGTAGCGCATACCGCTCCTGCAACGCCGTCGACAACTCCATGTCGATGGACCCGGGGTCGTGGATGGTGATTTCGACCATGCCGCTCTCGAGTGCTTCCTCGAGAATGCGCGCCACCTTGAACCGGGACAGGCCGAACTCCTCGGCGATTTCCACGCGCGTCCGTCCGTCGAGGTAGTAGCGCCGGGCGATCACCGCGCGCTGGAACAGTCCATCGAGTCCCACGGCCTCCTCCTCGGCACGGCTACCAGCCATTACTCATATGAGCGCGACTGGTTGACATGTGAGCATAGCGTAGACAATGATCCGTATCACAAGCAGACAAATGAGCGATGCGCACCACAAACGAGCGTGGGACCCATCCCTGAGGGAGGCGGCCGGTGACCGGACGGGACGACGAGTTGGCGATGCTCGTCGGCGGTGTGCTGTCCCGCGAACCGTCTGCCGTCGCCGCCGGAGTTCACCGAAGACGTCGCGCCGCTCCGTGTCGCAGCAGGCGCTGAATTTGCTGCCGGGCGCGCTGCTCACGCCAGGCGCAGGAGAAAGGAAATCGACATGACCTCGACGGTCGACCCGATGCCCGCCACCATGCGGGCCAGCGTCATGACCGGAGTGCGCACACTGCAGATCGAGGACCGGCCGGTGCCCTCGCCCGGCGATCACCAGGTGCTCGTCGAGGTCGCCGCGGTCGGCGTCTGCGGATCAGACGTGCACTATTACCGGCACGGGCGGATCGGCGACTTCGTCGTCGACGCTCCGATGATCCTCGGACACGAATTGTCCGGGCGGATAACGGCTGTCGGCGCCGGGGTGGACCCGAACCGGGTCGGACAGCGGGTCGCCGTGGAACCGCAGCACCCGTGCCGCCGGTGCTCGCAGTGCAAGGCGGGCCGCTACAACCTCTGCCCGCACATGGAGTTCTACGCGACACCGCCCATCGACGGCGCCTTCTGCCGGTATGTGGTGATCGATGACGACATGGCGCACCCGGTACCCGACTCGATGTCCGACGCGGCCGCGGCGCTGCTCGAACCGCTGTCGGTGGCGATCGCCACCATGCGCAAGGCGCACGTCGCACCGGGAACATCCATCCTGATCGCGGGTGCGGGGCCGATCGGCGTCATCTGCGCGCAGACCGCGCGGGCATTCGGCGCGTCGCGCATCGTCGTCACCGATCTCGTCGCTTCACGTCGTGAGAAGGCGCTGCAGTTCGGCGCTACCGAGGTGCTCGATCCCAGCGCCGTCGACGTCTCCGCCATCGAGCCGGTCGACGCGTTCGTCGACGCCACCGGTGTGCCCGCGGCTGTGGTCAGCGGGATCAAGGCGGTGGGACCCGCCGGGCACGTGGTGCTGGTCGGCATGGGTGCCGATGAATACGCGCTGCCGGTCAGCCATATCGCCAACCTGGAGATCAACGTCACCGGGGTGTTCCGCTATACCGACACCTGGCCCGCCGCGATCCATCTGGTGTCCAGTGGTGCCGTCGACCTCGACGGCATGGTGACCGGCAGATACGACCTCGATCATTTGGGCGAGGCGCTTGACAGCGATTCCGACCCGGCCAGCCTCAAGTCGATCGTGGTGCCCTCATGACTGACGAAGACCGAGAATCGGCCCCGACGTTACTGCGCTGCAGCGACATTCAGAAGAGCTTCGGCGGAGTGCCGGTTCTGAAGGGAATCACGCTGGAGCTGAAGCCGGGCACCGTGACGGCCCTTGCCGGTGAGAACGGAGCGGGTAAGTCGACGCTGATGAAGATCATCAGCGGGCAGTACACCGCCGACCATGGCGAGGTGGCTGTCGGTGACACGGTGCTGACGTCGGGTAGCGCACGGGACGCCGTCAGGCACGGCGTTGCCATCGTGCCGCAGGAGCTTGCGTCCATCGAGGACATGACCGTTTATGAAAATCTGTTCGTGGGAAGGGAATTGACGGTAGGGCCGTTCCTGAACAGGCGCGCGATGATCGATGAGGCACGCGACGCGCTCGGTGTCTTCGGCGTCGCCATCGACCCGAGCGCCCGAATGGGCAGCCTGCCGGTCGGCGTGCGCCAGATCGTCGAGATCGTCAAGGCGGCCCGCACCGGCGCTCGAGTGGTGATGCTCGACGAACCCACGTCGGCGATCTCCGAACGCGAAGTGGAGGGGCTCTACAAGATCGTGCGTCAGCTCCGCGAGCACGGTGTCGCGATGGTCTACACCACCCACAAGATGGCCGAAATCCGTGCGATCGCCGACAGAGTCGTGGTGCTCCGCGACGGCGGCCTGATCCTCGACGAGCAGATCGAGAACATCTCCGACGACGACATCGTCACCGCCATGATCGGCCGCGAGCTGGACGCGCTGTTCCCCGACCGGCCCGAAGTCGGTGGGGACACGGTGCTGGAGATCAAGGGCCTGCAGGTGGAGGGTGCGTCCGAACCCGTCTCGTTCACTGTCAAGGCGGGTGAGATCGTCGGTCTGGCAGGGCTTGTCGGCGCCGGACGTACCGAGCTGCTCGAGGCGATCTTCGGCGCGCGAACCACCACAGCGGGTGAGATTGCGGTGTCCGGTAAGCACGTCAAGCGCAATCACACCGCCGCGGCGATCACCGCGGGGATGGCGATGGTGCCCGAGGATCGCAAGCTGTCCGGAGTGGTGTTGTCGATGAGCGTGCTCGACAACGGCTCGCTGCCTCGTCTGTCGTCGTTCTCGATCGCCGGCTGGCTGCGCGGAAAGGCCCGCAGCAAGGCGGTTTCACAGGTGATGTC
>DATEIG010000252.1:0-6201 GCA_035279185.1 Mycobacterium sp. | reverse complement strand
ACCACACCGTTGGAGGTGCTCATGTCGATGCCGCAGCCGATCTGGTAGCCGACCTCGAAGGTACCCTCGGGCGGGTCGGCCTCCTCCGGTCCTTCCATCTTGGCGTTGAAAAGACCGCCGACCTCGTACTCACGCGTCGATATCGCGGTGGTCAGCGGCTGGATCACCCGCTGGGTCTCGTCCTTGGCCGACACCGTCAGCGTCCAACCGTCCGGGGATTTGGTGATGGCGGGTGGCGACGACTCGACGAGGTCGACGGGTCCCGGCTCACCGGGAGGCGGACCGTCGGGCGGAACGCCCTCCGGCGCGGGCGCCGTGTCTGCGGCTTCGACCGCCGGCTCGACGTCGGGGTCCGCCGAAGCGGAGGGGACGATCAGCGCGGACGCCACCGCGCAGGTGGCCAGCAACGTCAGGCAACGGAACATCAACGGAATTTACAACGGCGAAGAACCCCGCCGACCCGGAGTCGCACGAAATCGTCGCCGCTAGGCGAGGGTCACCAGGCCGAGTTCGCTGTCGGACGCCAGCAGCGGGTGATGGGGCAGCACCCGCACGGTGTAGCCGACGGGGCCCGCGACCGGCAACGGCGTCGTCGTCGAGAACGTCTCGGTGCCGCCGTCGCCGGTGCCGGTGTGCGGCATGTCGACGGTGACGGGGTTGACCAGCGCGTCGGTGGAATCGACGCGGCCCAGCACCGCCTGCACGCACACCTCGTCGGGGCTCAGTCCGGCCAGCTGCACCGTCGCCGAGAGCGTCAGCTCGGATCCGAGCAGCGGTGTGTCCGGCAGGCCGGTGCTGTCGACGTCGGTGATCTGTATCTTGGGCCACGCCTCGTGCACACGCTGCCGGTAAGCGGCCAAATCCCAAGCGGCGCCGAACGGTACGCCGCCTTCTTCGCGCGGTTCGACGGTTCGGCGCAGTGACTGCGCGGCGGGCACGTAGTACTTCTCGGTGTAGTCGCGCACCATTCTCGACGCCAACACTTTGGGTCCGAGCACCTCGAGCGTGTGGCGGACCATCTCGACCCAGCGCACGGGTACGCCGCTGTCATCACGGTCGTAGAACTTCGGCGCCACCGACCGCTCGACGAGGTTGTAGAGCGCTGCGGCCTCCAGGTCGTCACGGCGACCCTCATCGGCGAGCCCGTCGGCGGTCGGTATCTCCCAACCGTTTTCGCCGTCGTACCACTCGTCCCACCAGCCGTCGCGGATGGACAGGTTCAGGCCGCCGTTGAGCGCGCTCTTCATCCCCGACGTTCCACACGCCTCCAGCGGCCGCAGCGGATTGTTCAACCACACGTCGCATCCGTAGTACAACTGTCGCGCCATCGACATGTCGTAGTCCGGGAGGAAGGCGATGCGGTGGCGGACATCGGGGCGATCGGCGAATCGCACCACCTGCTGGATCAACGCCTTGCCGCCCTCGTCGGCCGGATGTGATTTGCCCGCCACGATCAACTGGATGGGCTGCTTCTCGTCGAGCAGCAACTTCTCCAGCCGGTCCGGGTCGCGCAGCATCAGCGTCAGCCGCTTGTAGGTCGGCACCCGGCGCGCGAACCCGATTGTCAGCACATTCGGGTCGAAAGCCGTTGCGATCCAATTCAATTCCGCGTCGGAGGCACCGCGCTCGTGCCAGGATCGGCGCAGCCGCGCCCTCACGTCGTTGACCAGCGCCTCACGCAGCTGCGAACGGATCCACCACAGATGTCCCGGATCCACCTGCTGGAGCCGTTCCCACAGCGCGGGCTCCCACACCGCGGGCGCAGTCGGCAGGTCGCCTCCCGTGAGCTCCCGACCAAGCTCGAGCCACTGCGGCGCCGCCCAGGTCGGCGCGTGCACGCCGTTGGTGATGGAACCGATCGGCACCTCCGCCGCGTCGAAGCCCGGCCACAGCTCGTTGTACATCTCCCGGCTGACCCGGCCGTGCAGCAGCGACACCCCGTTGGCGCGCTGCGCGAGCCGCATGCCCATGTGGGCCATGTTGAACTTCGACGGGTCGTCTTCGACTCCGAACGCGATGACGCGGTCCAGCGGAACTCCGGGAAGCAGTCGCGAGGTGGCGCCCGACGGGCTTCCCTCAC
Organism: Mycobacterium sp.; assembly: GCA_035279185.1. Taxonomy (GTDB): domain Bacteria; phylum Actinomycetota; class Actinomycetes; order Mycobacteriales; family Mycobacteriaceae; genus Mycobacterium. The sequence continues at coordinate 4,121 of DATEIG010000252.1, read as the reverse complement.
CGCTGCCGAAGTACCGCTTCACCATCTCCACGGGGAACCGGTCGATTCCGGCCGGGACCGGGGTGTGAGTGGTGAACACCGTCGACGACCGCACCACGGTCAGCGCGGTGTCGAAGTCGAGTCCTGACTCGATCAGCTCGCGTATCCGCTCGACACCGAGGAAGCCGGCGTGCCCCTCGTTCATGTGGAAGACCTCGGGCGTGGGCAGGCCTTCGATCTCGGTGAATGCGCGGATCGCCCGCACGCCGCCGACGCCTGCGAGGATCTCCTGCTTGATCCGGTGCTCCTGGTCGCCGCCGTACAACCGGTCGGTGACGCCGCGCAGATCGTGTTCGTTCTCCGGAATGTCCGAGTCGAGCAGCAGCAACGGAACCCGACCCACCTGGGCGACCCACACGCGCGCCCTGAGCTGCGCGGCGTCCGGCAATGCCAGCTCGACGAGCACCGGATCACCCTGGTGGTCGGTGAGCAGGCGCAACGGCAGCCCCTGGGGATCCAGCGACGGATAGTTCTCCCGCTGCCAACCGTCGGCGGTCAGTGACTGACGGAAATACCCGGAGCGGTAGTGCAGGCCCACCGCTATCAGGGGAAGGCCGAGGTCCGACGCCGACTTCAGGTGGTCACCCGCGAGGATCCCCAGGCCGCCCGAGTAGTTCGGGAGTACCTCGGCGACGCCGAACTCCATCGAGAAGTAGGCGATGCCGTTGGGCATCTCAGCGCCTTCTGCTGCGCGCTCCTGGTACCACAGCGGACGTGCCAGGTAGTCCTCGAGCTGGCCGACGATGTGGTCGAGCCTGCCGACGAACGAATCGTCTTGGGAGAGTTCGTCGAGCCGTTTCGGGGTGACCTGCCCCAGAAGCGCCACCGGGTCGCAACCCACCTGCTTCCACAGTTCCGGATCGATGGACGCGAACAGGTCCTGGGTCGGTTTGTCCCATGACCAGCGCAGGTTGACCGACAGAGCCTCCAGGGCGACGAGTCGCTCGGGAAGGTGCGCGCGGACGGTGAACCGACGGAGGGCTTTCACGCGACACAACCTTACTGATGATCGGCGGGGCTGCAGGACGGTCGGCGTGAAGTTCACCAGCGTGGGGTTCGGCCGGACACTACGGTGGGTATAGGGCGCGACGAGGCTGTAAAACGAAATCCAGACGACAGCGGCCCTTCCGCGGGCCGCGCCATGAAGGAGTTGGGTAGGTGGCCGGTCGTATCGGGATCGATGACGTCGCACCCGTGGTGTCCGCAGGGCGCTATCCCGCCAAAGCTGTCGTCGGCGAGGTGGTGCCTGTGCGGGCCACGGTGTGGCGTGAGGGCCACGACGCTGTCGCGGCGACCCTGGTGGTGCGCTACCACGGGACCGCCTATCCCCAGCTTTCCGATGGGCCGGTCCAGGAGCCGCCTGCTGCGCCTGTGCCGATCGAAACCGTCGTCACAGCCGGCTCGCGGATCAAGCCGCAAGCACTCCCGATGAGCACCGGTTCGACGCCCGATGTGTTCCACGGGCAGTTCTGCCCCGACAGGGTCGGACTGTGGACATTCCGGGTCGACGGATGGGGCGACCCGATCGCGACATGGCGCCACGCGATCACCGCGAAACTCGACGCGGGCCAAAGTGAAACCGAGTTGTCGAACGATTTGATCGTCGGCGCGCGACTGCTCGAAAGAGCTGTCACCGGCATGCCGCGCGCACTCCGCGATCCGCTGATCGAGGCCGCCGAGAACCTGCGCAAGCCAGGTGATCCGTTCAGCCGCGCGGGCGCCGCGCTGTCGGACGAGGTCACTGCGCTTCTCGCGCAGTATCCGCTGCGCGACCAGATCACCCGCGGGGAGCAGTACGGCGTCTGGGTGGATCGGCCCGAGGCCCGTTTCAGCGCCTGGTACGAACTGTTTCCGCGGTCGACCGGCGGCTGGGACAAGAAGGGCAATCCCGTTCACGGCACGTTCGCCACCGCGGCGAAGGCACTGCCGCGGATCGCGAAGATGGGCTTCGACGTGGTCTACCTCCCACCGATCCATCCGATCGGCAAGGTGCACCGCAAGGGCAGGAACAACTCTGTCACCGCGGCGCCGAAGGACGTCGGTTCGCCGTGGGCCATCGGCAGCGACAAGGGCGGCCACGACGCGGTGCATCCCAAGCTCGGCACGATCGACGACTTCGACGACTTCGTCGCTGCGGCGCGCGACCAGGGTCTCGAGGTCGCCTTGGATCTGGCCCTGCAGGCCGCGCCCGACCACCCGTGGGCCAAGGACCATCCCGAGTGGTTCACGGTACTGCCCGACGGCACCATCGCCTACGCGGAGAACCCGCCGAAGAAATACCAGGACATCTATCCGATCAACTTCGACAACGACCCGGCGGGCATCTACAACGAGGTGCTACGGGTGGTGCGGCACTGGATCAGCCACGGGGTCAAGATATTCCGCGTCGACAACCCGCACACCAAGCCGCCGAACTTCTGGGCGTGGTTGATCGGACAGGTCAAGGCGACAGACCCCGACGTGCTGTTCCTAGCGGAGGCATTCACCAGGCCGGCCCGGTTGTACGGCCTGGCCAAGCTCGGGTTCACGCAGTCCTACAGCTACTTCACATGGCGCACGGCCAAGTGGGAGTTGACCGAGTTCGGCGAGCAGATCGTCGAGCATGCCGACTACGCGCGGCCCAACCTGTTCGTCAACACGCCCGACATCCTGCATGAGAGCCTCCAGCACGGCGGCCCGGGCATGTTCGCCATCAGGGCGGTGCTCGCGTCGACGTTCAGCCCTGCGTGGGGTGTCTACTCCGGGTACGAACTGTTCGAGCATCGGGCGGTGCGCGAAGGCAGTGAGGAGTACCTGGACTCCGAGAAGTACGAGCTGCGGCCGCGCGACTTCGAGGCCGCCCTCGCGCGAGGCGAGTCGCTGGAGCCATTCCTGACCCGGCTCAACGAGATTCGCCATCTGCATCCCGCTCTGCGCGAGCTCCGGACGCTGAAGTTCCACCATGTCGACAACGACGCGCTGCTGGCGTACAGCAAGTTCGACCCGGTCACCGGGGACTGCGTGCTCGTCGTCGTGACACTGAACCCGTTCGGGGCGGAAGAGGCCACACTGTGGCTCGACATGGGCGCGCTGGCAATGCAACCATACGACCGGTTCTGGGTTCGCGACGAAATCAGCGGCGACGAATACCAGTGGGGGCAGTCCAACTACGTCCGACTCGATCCCGCGAGGGCGGTCGCCCACGTGTTCAACATGCCGCGGATCCCACCGGAACAACGACACACCCTGCTGCGCAGGGAATGAGGAGTGACGGATAGATGACTCGCACGAACGAAATCACCAGCCCGCATCTGCGGCCCGACCAGAGCGATTTGAATCTGCTGTTCACCGGGCAGCATCACAATCCGCATTCGATACTGGGCGCCCACGAGTACGACGATCACACGGTGATCCGCGCCTATCGGCCACATGCGACCGAGGTGGCCGCGGTCGTCGGCGACAAGCGATATGTGTTCTCGCACATCGATTCCGGACTCTTCGCCGTCGCGTTGCCCTTCACCGATCTCGTCGACTACCGGTTGCAGGTGAGCTATGAGGGCGATGGCGCCAGCCACACCGTCGCCGACGCATACCGGTTCCTGCCCACGCTGGGCGAGCTGGACCTTCACCTGTTCTCCGAGGGGCGCCACGAACGGCTGTGGGAGATTCTCGGCGCCCATCCGCGCAGTTACCGTACCGCCGACGGCGTCGTCGACGGCGTCTCGTTCGCGGTCTGGGCGCCGAACGCCAAGGGCGTCAGCCTGATCGGCGACTTCAACCACTGGGACAGTGACGAGGCGCCGCTGCGGGTCCTCGGATCCACCGGCGTGTGGGAGCTGTTCTGGCCCGGCTTCCCGGTGGGCGGCCACTACAAGTTCCGCGTGCACGGCGCCGACGGTTCGGTGACCGAACGCGCCGATCCGATGGCGTTCGCCACGGAGGTGCCGCCGCAGACCGCTTCTCGAGTGACCACGAGCGACTACACCTGGGGCGACACCGAATGGATGACCCGCCGGGCGGAGCAGAACCCGGTGTTCGAACCGATGAGCACCTACGAGGTGCACCTGATGTCATGGCGGCCCGGCCTCACCTACCGCGAGCTT
>DATEIG010000251.1:0-5745 GCA_035279185.1 Mycobacterium sp. | reverse complement strand
TGGTGTAGTCGAAGAAGAAGACGCTCATCGCGGTCAGGATGCGGCCCTTGTCACCGATCTCGTTGTCGAGGATGAAGTCGAACGCCGAGATGCGGTCGCTGGCGACGAACAGCAGGTGGTCGTCGTCGATGCGGTAGAGCTCGCGAACCTTGCCGCTGGCCAGATGCTCGTAGTCGGAAAGAGCTGGGCGCATCGGGTCAGCCTAGCGGTCGTTCTGTGTTGGGATCGAAGACATGACTTCGAGGTACGTGCCCTACGCCACCACACCCGCCCGCCTGCTCGGACAACTGGTCAGCGACTTCGTCGTCGGGGTCTGGATCGCCATCTGGGTGGTGGTCGGGATGGCCGTGCATTCGGCGGTCGCGGCCATCGCGAACTTCGGCGGCGACATCAACAGCGGCGCCAGCGGAATCGCGGGCAATCTCGACAAAGCCGGTGACAACGCGGACGACGTACCGCTGATCGGCGACGCGCTGAGCAGCCCGCTGCGGGCGGCAGGCGGCTTCGCCCGTGACATCGCGGGCGCGGGAGCCCAGCTGGACTCGACGGCGACGTGGTTGGCGTGGCTGCTCGCGCTGGCCGTCGCCGCGCCGCCGATCATGGCGATCGCGGGCCCGTGGCTGGTGATGCGGCTGCGGTTCTTCCGTCGCAAGTGGGTGGCGCTGACGCTGGCCAGGACACCCGCGGGCGAGCAGTTGCTGGCGCTTCGCGCACTGGCGAACCGCCCGCTGGCGAAGCTCGTCGCCGTGCACGAGGACCCCGTCGGCGCGTGGCGCAGCCAGGACGCGCCCACGATCAGCGGCCTCGCGGCACTCGAGCTGCGGGCCGCGGGGGTCGCCCGCCGCGGAACCTGAGCGATTTCGGCGTGATTATCGGCGCTCAGCGCAGGTTTTCACGCCCAAATCGCTTGGATTGGAACCGCTGGAGCGTCGCTTTGCGTCCATTCCGATGTGCTGGACGATCACCTGCGTAGACACGACGGCGTCATCACCCTTGCTCAAGCTAAGCGCTTGGGGATGAGCGCGGACGCTGTCCTCCGACGACACCGTTCCGGACAGTGGCGTCGTTGCGGGCCGGGGGTGTATTTCGTCAACGACCGACCCTTTAGCGACGCTGCTCGAATTCGGGCAGCGGTCTGGAGCTATGGCGTCAACGCAGTCGCGAGTGGACTTGCGGCGGCATGGTGGCACGGTCTGACGAAGTTCGCGCCTGACGTCGTTGAAGTGACGGTGCCGCGCGATAGCAACGGCCGACGCCGCAACGGCAGCAGAGTCCGCCGGCGCGATCTCAAATCCGCCGACGTGATCGAGCGAAACGGCCTTCGCGTAACGGAGCTGGGTCTGACGGTCGTCGAGGCATCAGTCCGCAAGCGGGGCGGGGCGAAGATTTTGGACTACGCCCTGCAACGTCAGGTTGAGTTGCGTGCATTGTGGGGCGCGCACCTACGCAACAAGGGCCGCTACGGATCACCGGCTGCACGCCGTCTTCTGCGAGCCGCAGGAGACAACGCGCACTCCGAAGCCGAGCGACTGCTTATCCGTCTGCTGAAGGCTGCACAGATCACGGGCTGGAAAGCCAATTATCCCGTCGCCGGCTACAAGGTCGATGTCGGCTTCCCGATGCAGAAAATCGCAATTGAAGTCGACGGCTTCGCCTTTCACAGCGACAGCGATGACTTTCACATTGACCGCCGGCGACAGAATGCCATCGCATTGGCCGGTTGGCAGGTGCTGCGCTTCACCTGGCTAGACCTCACTGAGTACTCCGAACGCGTCATCGCCGAGATCCGTTTCGCGATTCGGGCGTGATTTTCTGCGCTCAGCGCTGGAATTCACGCCGAAATCGCAAGGACTCGCGGACGGCGGTGACGAGCCAGAGCGCCAGCGCCACGCCGGTGAACACCAGCGACACCTCGACCAGCGCAGGCCACCCGGTTTCCTGGGCGATCGCGAACGTGGCCGCCCCGTACATCCCGAGCGGGAAGACCGCGGGCCACGCGAGAACCCGTCGCCACCCCACGATCGCCAGCGGCACGATCTGCACTGTCGCGATCACCCACGTCGCGATCGTCACGGCCCGCACCGCGTCGGCGATCGGCCCGGGATACAGCGCCGCGTGCAGATGCTCACCCGCGAGCGTCGCGATCGCCGATCCACCCATCAGGATCCAGTGGTCGGCGGGCACGTCCCGCCGAGCCGACGGATCGGCCACCGCACGCCAGCCCACCAGCGCGGCCACCACGACATAGAAGACCAACGCCAGCGGCCACAACACGAACGGCCAGAACACATTGCCGCCCGCGACGAAGACGATCGCCAGCCCCGACGTCGACACGGTGAGCAGCTGCCACGCACCGTGTGCGCGATCGCGCAGGCCGACCCACCGCAGCCGCCACAACCCGCGAATCACGAACGGCAGCAACGACACCCATCCCTGCAGCGCCATGGCGCCGAGCGCCACCACCAGCCACCGGTGCTCGCTGAACCGCGCGGCCAGCACGCAGCACGCCGCGACGTAGGTCAGCAGTCCGACGGCGGTGTCGAGGTCGCGCAGGCTCCACGACTCCCGTCCCCACGCCGCCGCGGACAGCGCCATCAACACGGGCAGCCCGATAGCCGCGATGCCCGCGAGCACCGCGCTGACGACATCCCACCCGTGGTCGGCCGCCGCGATCGACACGATGCCGGTCGCCATCACCGCCGCGAACGCGTCGGGTCTCACTCGTCCAGTTCGACGATCAGATGCCGGATCCCGGTGTGTCGGTTACTGCGCGTCCACTCCACCGGCTCGACGACGCGCACCGACGAGAACCGCGCCAGCAGTTCCTCGTAGAGCACCCGCAGCTCGAGCCGCGCGAGGTTGGCGCCCAAGCAGTAGTGGATACCCTGGCCGAACCCCAAGTGGGGGTTCGGCTTCCGCGCGATGTCGAACACGTCGGGCCTGTCGAACGCCGATCCGTCGCGGTTGGCCGAGCCCTCCCAGATCTGCACCTTCTGCCCGGCCTTGATGTCGCAGCCGCCCAGCGAGACGTCGCGGGTGGCGGTGCGCCGCTTCGACGGCGACGGCGACGTCCACCGCACCACCTCCTCGACAGCGGTCGGCAACAGCGACGCGTCGGCGCGCAACGCCGACAGCTGCGAGGGGTGCTCGGCGAGCGCAAGCAGGCCGCCCGCCACGGCGTTGCGCGTGGTCTCCGCGCCCGCGCTGAACAGCAGGCTGAAGAACAGGTAGAGCTCCAGGTCGGACAAGTCCTCGGAGTCAGCGTTCGCGACGACCGACAGCATGTCGTCGGTGGGCTGCGCGCGCTTGGCCACGATCAACTCCTGGCCGTAGGTGTACATCCGCGTGCCCGCCTCTTCGGGCGTCATCTGGCCAATCGTGCCTATCTGGGCCCTGCGGGCCATACCGAAGTCGAACTGCGGCTCGATCGCCTCGAACAGCCAATGCCGTTCCGACTCAGGCACTCCCAGCAGTATGCAGATCATCTGCATCGGCAGCTCCGCCGCGACCTCCACCACGAAGTCGAAGGGCGAGCCCGGTACCACCGCGTCGAGCAGACGCCGCGTCCGTGCACGTAGGTCGTCCTCGACCCGCCGGATCATCCTCGGCGTCAGCCCGGAGCTGACCAGCCGCCGGATCTGCGAATGCCGCGGGTCATCCATCATGTTCAACACCTGACCCGCGATCGCGAGGTCCTGCAGCAGCGTGCCACCGTACGGTCGGGCGCCACCCGTCACCGACGAGTACGTCTCCGGATCACGCAGCACCGCAAGGGTTTCGGCGTACGTGGCGACCGACCAGAATCCCTCGCCGTCGGGCGTGTTCTCCGTCGCCGAGTGCCAGTACACCGGCGCCTCGCGGCGGTGTACTGCGAACAGGTCGTGGGGGAAGCCTGCGGCGAAGTTGTCCAGATCGGTGAAATCGATCCCGGACAAGGACGCCGCACGGGTCACAGGATCGCGCCCGATGTGTACTTGGCCGCCTCGGGATAGCGGCTGACGAGTTCGTCGACCGCGGCGGCGACGGTGTCGACCTGGCTGCCCGCCGCACCGGTGAACGCCTGCTTGTCCGCCAGCGCCGCGTCGAGAGCCGCCCGATCCAAGGGGAGCCGCTTGTCGGCGGCCAGCCTGTCGAGAAGGTCGGGCTCGGCGCCCTTCTCCCGCATCGCCAACGCGACGGCGACCGCATTCTCCTTGATGACCTCGTGCGCGGCCTCGCGTCCCATTCCCGCGCGGACCGCGGCGATGAGGATGCGCGTCGTCGCCAGGAACGGCAGATAGCGGTCGAGCTCACGCTGGATCACCGCGGGGTACGCGCCGAACTCGTCGAGCACCGTCAGGAACGTCTCGGTCTGGCCGTCGATGGCGAAGAACGCGTCGGGCAGCGCGACCCGGCGCACCACCGAACAGAACACGTCGCCCTCATTCCATTGCGCGCCAGCGAGTTCGGCCGCCATCGAGGCGTAACCGCGAAGCACCACCTGCAGTCCGTTGACCCGTTCACACGAGCGCGTGTTCATCTTGTGCGGCATCGCCGACGATCCGACCTGACCGGGCGCGAACCCCTCGGTCACCAGCTCGTGGCCCGCCATCAGGCGGATGGTGTGCGCCAACGACGACGGCCCTGCGCCGACCTGGACGAGCGCGGAGACGACGTCGTGGTCGAGCGAGCGCGGATAGATCTGCCCGACGCTGGTGAAGATCTCGGTGAAGCCGAGGAATTCGGCTGTCCTGCGTTCCAACTCGGCCAGCCGCGTCGTATCGCCGCCGAACAGGTCCAGCATGTCCTGCGCGGTGCCCATCGGGCCCTTGATGCCGCGCAGCGGATACCGGTCGATCAGCTCACGCAGCCGCGACAGCGCGATCAGCATCTCCTCGGCCGCCGACGCGAACCGCTTACCCAGCGTCGTCGCCTGCGCGGCGACGTTGTGGCTGCGGCCCGCCATCACCAGGTCGCGGTAGCTGACCGCACGCTCGGCGAGCCGCGCCACCACCGCGACGCCGTGGGAGAACACGAGCTCGAGCGACCGGCGGATCTGCAGCTGCTCAACATTTTCCGTGAGGTCGCGCGACGTCATGCCCTTGTGCACGTGCTCGTGACCGGCCAGCGCGTTGAACTCCTCGATGCGCGCCTTGACGTCGTGGCGCAGCACGCGTTCGCGCTCGGCGATCGACGCGAGGTCGACCTGTTCGACGACGCGCTCGTAGTCGTCGACGACGCCGTCGGGGACGTCGACGCCCATCTCGGCCTGGGCGCGCAGCACCGCAAGCCACAGTCGGCGTTCACCGACGATCTTGGCCTCCGGTGACCAGATCGCCACCATCTCGTCGCTGGCATACCTGCTGGCCAGCACGTTGGGGATCGTCACAGTCTCACAGCTTACGGCCCGGGTAGGGCAGGGTAGGCGCATGCACTTCGTTGGATTGGACCTGGCGTGGGGTGAGAAGAAGCAGACGGGGTTCGCGGCCGTCGACTCCGACGGCCGTCTGCTCGATGTGGGGATCGCGCAGGACGACGCGAGCATCATCGACGCCATCGCGCCCTATGTCGGCGACGACTGCCTTGTCGCCATCGATGCACCGCTGATCGTGAAGAACCAAACCGGCTATCGGGCCGCGGAGACCACTTTCAACCGCGACTTCCAGAAGTTCGGCGCGGGGGCGTATCCGGCGAACACCGGCAACCCGCTGTTCAATCCGCCGCGCGCCGCCAAGCTCGCCGAAGCGCTCGGCCTCAACACCGACC
>DATEIG010000250.1:0-9460 GCA_035279185.1 Mycobacterium sp. | reverse complement strand
ACTAGCGGTGTTTATCGCCGCGCTGGTTGGCTGGATCATCGGGCGGCCTCCTGCACCACCGCAGCCCACGGCCGAACCTCAGCCGGGCCCCACGTGGGATGAAAGTATCCCAACTGAAATACCCCGGCCGAATCCTCGCTCTACCGACCGTCCGTCTCCGCCTGCGTCGCCCTCGCCTCCACCCCGCTCTGAAACTCGCCAGCCGATCCCTTCCCCGTCTCCATCGCGTCCTCCTCGTTCCCCAGGCGACTTAGGACTGCCAACTCCGATGAGCTACCCGCTGTGCAATGGCCAAGCAATAGTGATCCTGGGGAGTGTGACTACCCCGGGCCGGTACGCCGAGGGCGTGCAACGGCTGCTCGCTGAAAACCCGGGCGCGTCGTACCTGCGGACGGATCAGTCTTGCCCTTCCTTGCGGCAAGCGGATGATGAGGGTGATCCCATCTATGCCGTCTACCGCTTCGGCGGTACAGCTCGGGCAGAGGTGTTTGCCGCGGTATGCGCAGCCGGCGACGAGGCATATGGCAAGTGGCTTAGTTACGACCCTCACCCGACAGAGCAGATTCTCTGCTGAAGACACGCAACGTATATCGATTGGCCAGTTATGGGCGCATCAGCTGCATTACCGCTACGTAACTGGCCGCTCGGCGCTAGCCCAATCGCGGGATGACCTCGGCGGCGAGCCGTTCCATCTGCTCGCGGTCTTCGGCGACAGTTGCCCCGACCGGGTTGAGCAGGATCATCTCGGCGCCGGCGTCGATGACCTCCCGCAGCCCGCGCACCACATCGTCGGGTGTGCCCGAGACGGGAACATCCTCGATTCCGCGCATACTCGTGCCGTAGATGCGGTGCAGCCCATCGACGACGCGCTCACGCGCGCGTGCGGCGTCGTCATCGATCATCAGGTAAACACGCTTGCCGATCGTGAAAGCCTTTGCGTCTCTGCCTTGCTCGTCGATCTCGCGCCGTACGGTCTTCACCGCCTCTGCGAACGTCGCCGTCGTCGACGAGCCCGCGCCGAGGAAATTGTCGGCGATCCGGACGCCGCGCGCGAGCGCCTTCGGCGCGGTGCCGCCGATCCACAGCGGCGGGTGCGGCCGCTGCACCGGCTTGGGTTGCACCGCCAGTCCGTCGACGTCGCGGAAGCGACCGTGAAACGTCACCGTCGGCTCGTCCGACCACGCCGCCTTCATCAACTCGATGCCCTCGGTGAAGTAACTGACGAACGTCTGCCTGTCGACGCCGAACGCTTCGAACGGCCTGCGTTTGCCGCCGTGGCCGACGCCGACGTCGAGCCGGCCATGAGACAACTGGTCGACGCCGGCGATGACCGACGCCAATTGCAGCGGATCGTGCATCGAGGTGATCAACACGGCAACGCCGAGCCGCAGCCGACCCGTGCAGGCCGCAGCGTATGCGAGCAGCGGCAAAGGTGCGATCATCGGTGACTCGCCGACGACCGACTCCATCGTCCACGCGCCCTCGAAACCGAGCTCTTCGGCGCTGGCGAGGTAGGCCTTGACGCCCACGTCGTCGAACCGGTCGTGAACGAGCGGGGGAATCGAGATCGAGAACCTCACCTGACCACCGTAGGCCCGGGGTCGGCACGACGGGTCAGTGACCGCTGGTCGGTACGCTCGAGTGATGTTCAGCTTCCTGCCGGGCATCCCCGGCGCCGATGATCTGCGCTCGCTGGCCCGCAAAGTCGACACCGCACGCCACCACGGCGTACCGAACAACTGCGTGCTCGAACTCGACCTGCTTGCCGCTCCGCCGGAAACCGTCGGCTTCGACCCGATGGCCATCATCAGCGGCAACAGGCCGCTCGTGCTGCGCGAGGCGATCGCCGCCATCCATCGGGCCGCCGAGGACGACCGCGTCGCGGGGCTCATCGCCCGCGTGCAGATCCCCGCCGCTTCCGCCGGGCCGGTGCAGGAACTGCGCGACGCGATCGCCGCCTTCAGCGATCGCAAGCCGTCGCTGGCGTGGGCCGAGACCTACCCGGGCACCCTGTCGTACTACCTGGCCTCGGCATTCCGCGAGGTCTGGATGCAACCGTCCGGCACGGTCGGGCTCGTCGGCTTCGCGACCAGTGCGCTCTTCCTGCGCGATGCGCTCGACAAGGCGGGCATCGAGGCGCAGTTCGTCGCGCGCGGCGAATACAAGTCGGCGGCCAACCTCTTCACGCAGGACCGCTACACCGACGCCCACCGGGAAGCGGACAGCCGGTTGCTCGACAGCCTGCACGGCCAGGTGTGGCAGGCGGTCGCCCAGTCCCGGCACATCGACCCCGCCGCCGTCGACGAACTGGCCAACAAGGCTCCGCTGCTGCGCGACGACGCCGTCACCGGCCGACTGGTCGACCGGATCGGCTTCCGCGACGAGGCGTACGCGCGCATCGCCGAACTCGTTGGGGCCCCAGGCATCTCACCGGAAACCGGCGACCCCGACAGCGACCCCGACGCACCCCCGCGGCTGTACCTGTCGCGCTATGCCAAGGCGACGGCGAACAAGTCGGCGCCGCAGATGCCGCCGATCCCCGGCCGGAAGGCCAAGCCGACCGTCGCCGTCGTCACCCTGCACGGCCCGATCGTCAGCGGCCGCGGTGGCCCTCAGGTACTTCCGTTCGGCAATTCGAGCGCCGGCGGAGACACGATCGCCGCGGCGCTTCGCGAGGCGGCCGCCGACGACGCCGTCGAGGCGATCGTGCTGCGGGTTGACAGCCCCGGTGGATCGGTGACCGGCTCGGAAACCATTTGGCGCGAGGTCAATCGGATCCGCGAGGGCGGTAAGCCGGTCGTCGCGTCCATGGGCGCGGTGGCCGCATCGGGCGGCTACTACGTGTCGATGGGCGCCAATGCGATCGTCGCGAACGCGGGCACCATCACCGGCTCGATCGGTGTGGTGACCGGTAAGCTCGTCGCCCGCGAGCTCAAGGACCGGCTCGGCGTCGGCTCGGATTCGGTGCGCACCAACGACAACGCTGATGCGTGGTCGGTCGACAAGCCGTTCACCGACGAACAGCACGCACACGTGGAGGCGGAGGCCGACCTGTTCTACACGGACTTCATCGAACGTGTCGCGCAGGGCCGCAAGCTCACCGTCGAGGCCGTCGACGCGGTGGCCCGCGGGCGCGTGTGGACGGGTGCCGACGCCCTGGAGCGGGGACTGGTCGACGAACTCGGCGGTCTGCGTCGCGCGATCGTCAAGGCCAAGGTGCTGGCAGGCCACGACGAGGACGACGACGTCCGCATCGTCAGCTTCCCCGGGTCGTCCGTCCTGGACTTCCTGCGACCCAAAGCGTCGTCGCAGCCTGCCGCCGCGTCGCTGTCCGAGGCGGTCGCGTCGCTGCTCGGCCGGTCGGTTATCGAGCTGTTCGGCCACGCCGAACGGTCGATGACGGGTGTGTCCGCGCTGTGGCTGGGGGACTACCGCTTCTGAGCGGTGACGTCTGCCGGGTCAGTCGGTCCGGTTGGTGAGGCGCCGAAGGTGTTCGGCGATCTCGGGGTCCTCGACTGCCCCGTCGTAGTGCGCGGCGGCAGCCTTCGCGGCGACAGCGACGGACGGCGACCTCGGGGGGATGGGCACCACCTTGTTGCCGAGGATGATCCAGCCTCCGCCGTCGCGGTCGACGGCGCCCAACAGTTCTGCGATGTGCTTGTTCAGCTCCATCTTGAGGTCGGATTCGATCTTCACGACCGACACCGTGCCTTCGCCGTTGCTGACGTAGACGTGCGCGCCGTCGGGGGTCACGGCGACGCCGGTGGGGTAATTGCCCACTTTGACCGTCTCGACCACCTTGTTGATGTCGGTGTCGATGATCGATATCGTGCCGCCGGTGTAGCCGACGACCTTGCCGTCCTTCATGATCACGCCGTCTGTGTAGTTGGCCACGAACGCGTGTTTCCCGTTGGGGCTCAGAGCGATCGCCATTGGACTGCTGCCAACCGGAATGGTGTGCGTGACAGCGTTGGTGGCGGCGTCGATCACCGACACCGTGCCCGTGGGCCGCTGGAACTTCGCGTTGGTCACGTACACCCGGGCACTGTCGGGGCTGACGGCCACCGCAGTCGGCTCCCCGTCGACACCGATGGTGGCGACGGTGGCCTGCGCGGCTCTGTCGATCACCGACACGTCGTCGCTGTAGACGTTCGCGGTGTACGCCCGCGCGCCGTCCGGGCTCAATTCGATGTGGACCGGCGCCCCGCCAACGGGAATGGTGGCGGTCACCGCGGCCGAGTTGTAATCGACGACCGACACCGCGTTGCCGTCGATGATGTAGAGCTCGGCCTTGTCGCTGCTGACAGCGAAGGCGGATTTCAGTCCGCTGCCGTGGTCGATCCAACCGACCTCGTTGTGGGTTCCGGTGTCGACGACGGTGATGCCTCCCACGCGCAGGACGTACGCGCGGGCGCCGTTGGCGCTGATCTTCACGTCGACAGCGGCATCGATGCCCGGAATCGTCCTGACGACGGAGTTGTCGGACACCCGGATGACCGACACCGAATCGCCGCCGTTGTTGGCGACGAACACGAATGGGCCTCGGGGGCGGCGACCGGTGATGATGTCCGACAACAGTTTGCGGCGGTCGGCGATGGCGATGCCACTGGGCCACCCGCCGACCGGAATGGTGGCGACGACTTTGCTCATCCTGACCCTCCCGAGCGTTGCAGGGGCGGCTGTCCCGTACACGGAAGCCGTTGATTGCAGCATCCGTCATTCTCGGGTCGTACGTTGTGAAATCGACAAGTGGCGACCAATGTTCGGCGCAGGCGCCTGTAGGCGAAACGTCAGCGCTTGACGGCGGTGACGTAGCTCAGCTCGGTGAAGAACCCGGTCACGCCGTCCTCGGGAAACTGGAAACCGTTGGCGGCGTACGCATCCTCCATGCCCTGCGCCGATACGTCCCAGCCGTGGCCGGTGAGGTAGTCGAGAACGTCGCTGCGTTCGCCGTGGTAGATCAGGTCGCCCATCTCGACGTGCTGGCCGTAGGCCTTCAGCCGGTCGGTGATCTCCTTCGCGCGATCGTCGGAGAACATCGAGACGTCCGGGATGTGTTCGGTGGCGACCCGGCTACCGGCCGCGCTGAGGTCGGTGATCCTGTCGAAGAGCAGATCCTGGGCGTCGGGCGGCAGATAGATGAGCAGACCCTCGGCGCTCCACGCGGTCGGCTGACCCGGATCGAACCCGTTGTCCCGCAATGCTCTAGGCCAGTCATGGCGCAGATCGATGGCGACGGCGCGTCGATCGGCCGTCGGATGCGCGCCGAGATCGTCCAGTGTGCGCGACTTGAACTCGATGACCTCGGGCTGATCGACCTCGTACACGACGGTGCCGTCTGGCCACGGCAGCCGGTATGCGCGCGAGTCCAGGCCGGAAGCCAGGATCACCGCCTGTCGCACCCCGGCGTCGACGGCGTCGGTGAACAGCCCGTCGAAATGTCGCGTCCGCACGGCCATGCCCTCGGCGGCGCGCCGCCTGTCGAACCGCGGATCGACATCGGAGAGTTCGACCTCGCCGTCGAGGGCGCGGGTGAAGAAGTCGAGCCCCACTGCGCGAACCAACGGCTCGGCGAACGGATCGTCGATCAGTCCCTCGCGGTCGGCCAGCACGCGTTGCGCCGCCACCATCGTCGCGGTGGCGCCGACGCTGGACGCCAGATCCCACGAGTCGTTGTCTGTGCGCGCCATCATGCTCCCTGGAGGATCGCCGTGAGGTAGCCGGAGTCGCCGATGACATCGAGGAGCTCGTCGTCGGGCAACTGAAACCCGTTGGCGGCGAACGCTTCCGTCGTCGAGAGCGTAGTGACCTTCCAGCCGCGCGAAGAAAGGTGGTCGCGGGCGGGCGTGCGGTCGCCGGAGTAGAACAGCTCCGACAGCTTGATGTTCGAGCCGGCCCGCCGCGACCGCTCGTCGAGTTTCTTGGTCCACTCCTCGGGCATCGTCGTCATGTCCATGTGCTCGGTGGCCAGTCGGCTGCCGGGGGCCGACAGCGCGGTCACGTTGTCGAGCAGTCGATCCTGCGCATCAGGGGGCAGGTACACCAGCAAGCCCTCGGCGATCCAGGCCGTGGGCCGGCCGGGGTCGAAGCCCTCGGCGCGCAGTGCGGCGGGCCAGTCGTCGCGCAGGTCGACCGCGACGGTCTTGCGGGTGGTCGTCGGCTCGGCGCCGAGATCGTCGAGCGTCGTGGTCTTGAAAGCGATGACCTCTGGCTGGTCGATCTCGAAGACCACGGTCCCGTCGGCCCACGGAAGTCGATACCCGCGGGTGTCCAGGCCCGCGGCGAGAATGACGGCCTGCCGTATGCCCGCCTCCGACGCGGCCAGGAAGAAGTCATCGAAAAACCTTGTGCGGACTGCGATCTGCTCACTCATGGTCTTGCGGTTGAGGTACGGGTCGTCGTCGATGAAGGCCTCGCCGTCGACGATCTTGACGAACGAGTCGACGCCGACGGCGCGAACCAGCGGTTCGGCGAACGGGTCGTCGAGGAGTGCATCGGGGCCCTGAGAGGCGACGGCCCGCGACGCCGCGACGGCGGTGGCCGTCGCGCCCACGCTCGAGGCCAGATCCCAGCTGTCGTTGTCTGTGCGTGCCATTGCGGTCCTACTGTCGTGTCGCGGTGACGGCGAGCGAGCCTCGCAGCGGGGTGAGGCTCTCGTCGTCGGGAAACTGTCGCCCGTACTCTTCGAACACCTCGGGCCTGGTGCGGGCCGTCACGTCCCAGCCGTGGTCGGCGAGGTAGTCGACGACGGGTTTGCGTTCGCCCGGATAGAACAGGTCGGCGAGGTTCAGGTCGAAACCGTGTTGGCCCCACTTGTCCCGGAAAGCCTGCGCCCGCTGACCGATGCTGGCACCCGCATCCGGGTGATACTCGGTGGCCAGGCGGCTGCCCGGCGCGGACAAGGCGGTGATGTCGTCGAAGAGGCGGTCCTGAGCCTCCGGTGGCAGATACACCAGCAGGCCCTCAGCAGACCAGGCGGTGGCTTGGGTGTCGTCGAAACCGTTGTCGCGCAACGCAGTCGGCCAATCATCCCGCAGGTCGATGCTCACCGCGCGCCGCGTGGCAGTCGGCTGTGCGCCGATCGACTCCATAGTCGAGTTCTTGAACTCGATCACCTTGGGCTGGTCAATCTCGTAGACGACGGTGCCCGCAGACCACGGCAACCGGTAGGCGCGGGCGTCGAGACCGGAGGCCAGGATCACCGCCTGCTGTACGCCCGAGCGCGTGGCGGCGGTGAAGAAGTCGTCGAAGAACTTGGTGCGCACCGCCATCACCGTGGTGATCAGGCTGGTGGCGCCGTCGTCGTCGCCGTCGTCGAATTCTCCGTCGAGCATCCGGGTGAAGAAGTCCAGTCCGACCGCGCGCACCAGCGGGTCGGCGAACGGGTCGTCGATGAGCGCGTCGGCCTCCCGGCTCGCCATCGCGCGGGCCGCGGCGACCATGGTGGCGGTGGCCCCGACGCTGGACGCGATGTCCCAGCTGTCGGCGTCGGCCCTCGTCACCGCTTCATTCCTCGGCTCCGCGCTCGTTCCGGTCCTCGCTTCGCTGCGATCCTCACTCGCGCTCGCCTCACCGCTTGGCTCCATCGAGGACTCCACTGAGGTAGCGCAGCTGGCCGAACATCGTGTCGGCGTCGAACGGCGGATACCCGTGGGTGGTCAGCAGCTCGTTGAGATCGCGGCCGTGCATCGTCCATCCCCGCGCGGTCAGATAGTCGGCGGGCTCGTTGCGGTCGCCGAGATAGATGAGGTTTCCGAAGTCGAGGTCGTAGCCCTGTTCGCGCCACCGCTCCGCCGACTGGTTCATCTTCTCCTTCGCCTCGTCGATCTCGGACGGATCGATCGTGGGTGTGCTCTCGGTGGCCAGCCGGCTGCCGGGGGCGCTCAGCGAGGTGATCGTGTCCAGCAGTGCGTCCTGCGCCTCGGGCGGCAGGTACCCCAGCAGACCCTCGGCGCTCCACGCGGTCGGCTTCTGCGGGTCGAAGCCGGCGGCTGTCAACGCGGCAGGCCAGTCGAACCGGAGATCGACGGCCACCACACGGCGCTCGGCGGTCGGCTCGGCGCCGATGTCGGCCAACGCCTGGGTCTTGAAGGCGATGACGTCGGGCTGGTCGACCTCGAACACCACCGTGCCCGCGGGCCACTGCAGTCGGTACGCCCGCGAGTCGAGGCCCGACGCGAGGATCACCGCCTGCTGAATGCCTGAGGCCGTCGCGTGGAGGAAGAAGTCGTCGAAGAACTTCGTCCGCACCGCCATGTTGTCGACCATCCGGTCCATCCCGGCGTGTTTGTCGTCGTCGATGTCGAACGCTTTCGGGTCGAGCTCGCCGGTGGCCAGTCGGGTGAAGACGTCGATGCCGACCGCACGGACCAGGGGTTCGGCGTAGGGGTCGCTGATCAAGGCGCCATCGATCCTGGTCACCATCGCGCGCGCGGCGGCCACCATCGTCGCGGTCGCTCCGACGCTGGAGGCCAGATCCCAGCTGTCGGTGTCCGTTCGGCCGGTCCGAGTCATCGAAGAACCCCTGTTCGTCAATTACTTAGGTGATGTAACGAGCTGTCAGGGACTGTACGCCTCGAATCTGAAAGGACGCCTGACCACGGACGCGGGGCAGCGCCGGCCACCAGCGGATGCGGGATCGGCACCGACCAACTGTTACTCTCGTAGACTGCGCGACTTCGCAGGCTGGGGCGCCTGCCGAGGCTCGCCTATTGACTTGACCACGCTGGTACGGACCAGCCCATTTGGCACGCCGCGATATGAGCCCGGCTGCGCAGGAGGAAGAGTGCTTTCGGCTTTCATCTCATCGCTGCGAACGGCTGACCTCCGACGCAAGATCCTCTTCACCCTCGCGATCCTGATCCTCTACCGGATCGGCGCCTCGATCCCGTCGCCGGGCGTCAACTACCCGAACGTCCAGAAGTGCATCACCGAGCTCAGCGGCAGCGACAACTCGCAGATCTACTCGCTGATCAACCTGTTCTCCGGCGGCGCGCTTCTGCAGCTGGCGGTGTTCGCGATCGGCATCATGCCCTACATCACCGCGAGCATCATCGTGCAGCTACTCGGCGTGGTGATCCCTCGTTTCGAGGAGTTGCGGAAGGAAGGGCAGTCGGGGCAGGCCAAGCTCACCCAGTACACCCGCTACCTGTCGATCGCGCTCGCGCTGCTGCAGTCCACCAGCGTCGTCGCGCTCGCGGCCAACGGTGGGCTGCTGCCCAACTGCTCGCTCGACATCATCCAGAACTCGTCGATCTTCACCATGGCCGTCATCGTCATCGTGATGACCGCGGGCGCCGCGCTGGTGATGTGGATGGGCGAGCTGATCCAGGAGCGCGGCATCGGCAACGGCATGTCGCTGCTGATCTTCGCCAGCATCGCCGCCCGCATCCCGTCGGAGGGCAAGAACATCCTCGACAGCCGCGGGCCCGTGGTGTTCAGCGCCGTCTGCGTGGCCGCG
>DATEIG010000249.1:0-7213 GCA_035279185.1 Mycobacterium sp. | reverse complement strand
GTACCCCAAGCCCTGGACCGACGAGATCGTGCGCAGCGCCGATGTCGTGGTCACGATGGGCTGTGGCGACACGTGCCCGTTCTACCCGGGAAAGCGTTACGAGAACTGGGAACTCGACGACCCCGCCGGGCTGTCGGTCGACGCAGTCCGCCCGATCCGCGATGACATCGAGGTCCGCGTTCGCCGCCTTCTCGCCGAACTGCGTGTGTCGCTTCCCTAACCCGCGTCCTTCAGTGCGGCCGCGACATCGGCCTGGGTCTCCGCCAGGAAGGTCTGGAACTCGTCGCCGGTCATGTAGGTGGTGGTGAACCGGCTCGTGTCGGCGATCTGCTTCCAGGTCGGCGTGTTCACCATGTCACCGAGCACCCTCTGCCAATACGCGACGGCGACGGCCGGCATGTCCGGCGGACCGTAGATCCCTCGCCAATTGGAGAGGGTGACATCCAGCCCCTGCTCTCTGGCGGTCGGCGCGTCGACACCGGGCACCCGATTCTCGGCCAGCACGCCGAGCGGCCGGAGGTCCTTGGCTCCCAGAGCGCCGACGAACTCACTGACGCCGCCGATCGCCACGTCGATGCGGCCGTCGAGGAGTGCGTTGCGCTGGTCGTCGCCGCCGTCGACGTCGACGTAGTTGACCGATGACGGGCTGCCACCCGCTGCGGAGACCAGGAGGTCGAAGGGAGCCTGATCATCCTGCGCAGCACCGACTTTGACACCGGCCGGATTCGCCTTCACCGCTGACATGACATCGCCGAGATTCGTGAACGGCGAGTTGGGCAGCGTCACGACGACGTAGTACTCCGTCATCAATCCGGCGATCATCGTGACGTCGTCGTAGCCGTACTTCGACTTGCCGCGAAGCTCGTTCATCATCATCGACAGCGACGTCACCGACACCTCGTTGTCCGCGCCCTTGTACTGCTCGACCATCGCGGCGAGGAAGTCCGCGCCGCTTCCCCCCGGCCGGTTCTGCACCGGAAGCGGCACCGTGACGAGCTTCTCCTTCTCGAGAGAGTCGACGACGGCCCGGATCGTGATGTCGAACCCGCTTCCCGGGCCCGCACCGGCGGTCATGGTCACGGGTCCCGACGGATAGCCGGCCTCTTCTGACTGCGATTGCGACTGCGAGGTCTGACACCCGGTCAGGACGAGGGAGGCCGCCAGTACGGCGGCGAGGACGGCGAGGGCGAATTTCACGCCTCGATTCTTGCGTCGAAACGACATTCCGGCAGGAAAAGTGCGAGTGAAGGCCTGCTGGAATGTCGTTTCGCGGCCGATCCGCCGCGGCTAGGGTTCTGAAGGTGAGTGAATCGAGCCGCACAACCGCAGAGCTGATCGTCGAATGCCTCGAGAACGAAGGCGTGACGCACGTCTTCGGCATCCCCGGTGAGGAGAACATCCGCTTCACCGAGGCGGTGCACAAGTCGTCGATCAACTACGTGCTCACGCGCCACGAACAGGGCGCCTCCTTCATGGCCGAGGTGTACGGCCGTCTGACGGGGAAGGCAGGCGTGTGTTCGGCGACGCTCGGCCCCGGTGCCATCAACCTGCTTCTCGGCGTCGCCGACGCCACCACGAATTCGACTCCCGTGCTGGCAATCTCGGCGCAAGTGGGAATGAACCGGCTGTACAAGGAGTCACACCAGAGCGTCGACCTCGTCCCGATGTTCGCGCCCGCGACGAAGTGGTCGGCACTTGTCGCGACGCCGTCGGCCGTTCCGGAGATGGTTCGCAAGGCCTTCAAACTGGCGCAGACCGAGCGCCCCGGCGCGGTCTACCTCGCGGTGCCCGAAGATGTCGAGGAAGCCCCCGCACCGGCAGACTCCGGCCCGCTGCACGTCAACGTGCCACGCCCCGACGATCCGTCGACCGCTCAGTTGGACCGGGCCGCGGAGATTCTGCGCTCCGCCCGCAATCCGATTCTGCTGGCGGGTCACGGCGCCGCGCGCAGCGGAGCCGCGGATGCGGTGCGACGATTCGCAGAGGCGCTTGCGGTTCCCGTGGCGACGACGTTTCACGGCAAGGGCGTCATCGCCGACGACCATCCGCTCGCGCTGGGCGCTGTCGGCTTCATGCGCCACGACTACGTGAACTTCGGCTTCGACCAGGCCGACGTGATCGTCGCCGCCGGTTACGAACTCCAGGAGTTCGACCCCGTGCGGATCAACCCGAGCGGCGACACGAAAATCATTCACATCCACCGCTTCCCCGCCGAGGTGGACGTCCACTACGACGTCGCCGTGGGGCTTCAAGCCGACATCGGGGGCACCCTGGATGCGTTGGCGTCGCTGGTGACCCGCGACCACCCGCACTCGGAGAGCCATATGGAGATCCGCGGGCTGCTGGAGGCGGAACTCGATCGCGGACGCGCCGACGACAGCTTCCCCCTGACACCGGCGCGCATCGTCGCCGACACCCGAGAAGCACTGCAGCGCAACGATATCGTCCTGGTCGACACGGGCGCGCTGAAGATGTGGATGGCGCGGTTGTATCCGACCTACGAGCCGAACACCTGCCTGATCTCCAACGGTCTTTCGACCATGGCGTGGACGGTGCCGGGAGCGATCGCGGCCAAGATCGCCTGTCCCGAGTCCAAAGTTCTCGTCGCGACCGGTGACGGCGCGTTTCTGATGAACTCGCAGGAGATCGAAACCGCGCTGCGGATGCGGACGCCGATCGTCATCCTCATCTGGGACGACAGCGCATTCGGTCTGATCAGCTGGAAGATGGACCTCGAGATCGGGCACAACGTCGAGACCACGTTCTCCAACCCCGACTTCGTCGCCTACGCCGAGAGTTTCGGCGCCAAGGGATACCGGATCTCGTCCGCCGAGGAACTGCTTCCGACGCTGCGGCGGGCGCTCGACGACGACACCGTCAGCGTCATCGCCTGTCCGGTCGACTACTCGGCCAACAGCGCGCTGATCGCCTCGCTGGGTGAGCTGGACGAGACCTTGTCCTGATTGACGTTCATCCGCATGGTCATCCGCATGGTCTCGCGTTCGAGGACCCCGTTGAGCGCACGAGGTGCGACGACGTCGAGCGCCCGAAGCGCGAGCGCCTTGCGCGGCGCGATGCGGACGGGGCGGTAACGGGTGGCGGTCACCAACCAGTCGGCGGCTTCGTCGGCAGACAGCGCGGCGATTCCGTCGTAGGCGCGGGTGGGCGCGATCATCGGCGTTGCCACCAGCGGGTAGTAGACGGTGGTGGAGTGCACCCCCTGGACTCCCCACTCGGTGTCGATGACGCGGCTCACCGCGCTCAGCGCCGCCTTCGAGGCGTTGTAGGCGGCGAAAAGCGGTGAGGACTCCGGCAATACGCGCCATGTCGCGATGTTGACGATGTGCCCGTCGCCGCGGGCGAGCATGCCCGGTGCGACGCCGCGCATGAGCCGCAGCGGAGCGTAGTAGTTCAGCTGCATGACCCGTTCGATGTCATGCCAGCGTTGCAGCGAGTCAACCAAGGGTCGTCGGATGGATCGTGCCGCGTTGTTGATCAGGACGTCGACCGGACCGACGGTTTTCACCAACTCGTCCACCTGGTCGAGATCGGCCAGGTTGGCCGGTACCGCCACTGCGCTTCCTCCCGCGGTGGCGATCCGCTCGACGACCTCGTCGAGCAGATGCTTGCGCCGCGCGACGACGATCACCGTCGCGCCCTGACCGGCGAGCTTCTCCGCGGCTACCGCACCGATACCCGACGACGCACCTGTCAGCAGTATCCGCTTGCCGCGCAGGTCGACAGTCGGCCGGCCGCGCCATCTCGGCATCGGCCTCATGCCTGCCAAGCGGGACGCTCGTTTCAGACTCGCGATCACCGCACCACCTTCGGGTCGACGCGGGAGCAACGCGCCCGCTCCGCTAAGAATCTAGGCCCAGAAGCGGCCGAAGACAGCAAATTTGCGGATTCGTCAACGACGATCGTCCGCGACGGCGGGTTTCGCCCGGACGGCGACCAGTCCACCGCCGATGACCAGCGCCATCCCCAGGTACATGAACAGCGTCGGCTGATGGTCCCAGACGATCCAGTCGATGAGCGCAGTGAACACGATCACGGAGTAGATGAACGGGCCGACCTTTTCCGCGGACGCGAACCGGTAGGCGACCACGAGCAGAATCTGGGAGGAGAACTGCGCCAGACCCAACGCCACCAACCAGCCCAGCGCCTGAGGTGGGAACGGCTGCCAATCGATGACGGCGATCGGAATGGTCATCACGGTGGAGAGCAGGAAGTAGTACAGCAGGATTCTGGTGACCGGTTCGGTGGCGCCCAACCAGCGGACCGACATCATGGCGACCGCCAACATGAGCGCGCCGGCGAGGGCGAACACTTCACCGACGTTGAAGGTGTGCGCCTGCGGCTGCAAAACCAGGATGACGCCGGCGAAGCCGATCCCCGCCCCGACCCAGGTCATCCTCGCGGTCCGCTGGCGCGTGACCACCCACGCGATGAGAGGCATCCACAGCGGAGCGCTGTAGGTCAGCAGTGTCGCGTTGGCCAACGGAATGAGTTTGATGGCGACGAAAAGGGCGTACCAGCAGGCGGTTCCGGCTACCGCACGCACGATGTGCAAGACAATCTTGTCGGTGCGCAGCAGCGGCCTGCCGCCCCGCACGGCCAGCGGAACGATGAACGCGAGGCAGAGAACGTTCTGGAACAGGAGAAGCACGCCCGTGGAGGTGTATTGACCGGCCACCTTCGCCAACGTCGCCACCAGTGCCACACAGAAGAAGGCGGCCGTCGTCAGCGCCGCTCCCACGACGAGGTTCTCGGGTCGATGCCCCGTGCCGTCGATCGACTTCATCCGGTCCATGGGATCACACGGGACGACGAACTCTTCGGCAAACACCGCTCATTGGCGCCGCATGCATCTAGGCTGCAGACGGAGCGCCTGCGGACCGGCCGAGGCAAGGCTCGATCCGGCGGTGGGGAGGTGCGGATGTCGAGCACCGGATCCGGTCACATGCCGGAAAACCTCGCCATGGGCGCGGCATTGAGCTCGCTGTCGTTTTTCTGCACCGCGGTGATGAGCGCGTTGGTGAAGGCGACCGAGGAGCTGACCTCGACGGCGGTCGTTCTGGTCTTCCAGAACCTCATCTGCTTTCTGCTCGTGCTGCCGATCGCCCTGCGCGGAGGCCTGGCGTCGCTGAAGACCGAGAAGATCGGTCTGCACTTTCTGCGGGCGGTCAGCGGGACCGCCGCCTGGGCCGCCCTGTTCATCGCCATCACGATGATGCCGTTGACCAACGCCATCCTGCTGACGTTCAGCGCTCCGCTGTGGATGCCGGTGATCGCCTGGGCGCTGTTCCGCGAAAAAGCCTCCAGGGCAACATGGGTCGGTGCCGGTATCGGCTTCGTCGGCGTCGTGCTGGTTCTGCAACCCCACCACCAACACTTCAATATCGGGGCGCTGATCGCGCTGGCCGGCGCTTTCTGCCTTGCGATCGCCTTCATGTCGGTCCGCTGGCTGGGTGCGACGGAACCCACGTCCCGAATCCTCTTCTACTACTTCCTCATCGCCACCGCCCTGTGCACACCGTTCGCCGTCGTCGACTGGAAACCGTTCGGGCTGCGCGGAACTGTCTACCTGCTCGGCATTGCGCTGACGCTCATGCTGAGCCAGGTGCTGATCGTGCTCGCCTACCGGTACGCGTCCGCCGTCAAGGTCGGACCGTTCATCTACACCGTCATCGTCTTCACCGCACTCATCGACTGGTTCCTGTGGAACCGCGTGCCGACCTTGTTCGTCGTGCTCGGCATGGCGCTGGTGATCGGCGGCGGGATCATCGCCATCCGCCGAAGACCAGAGCCCGCCGCGAAACCGAACGTGACCACCGAGAGCTGATCTCGGTCTCGCTGCGCCGCTCAGGCCTCGGCGGCTCCGGGCTCTGCGCCGTCGACCTGACGCAGCCGGGCGAAATTGGCTGCCTGCGTGCGGTTCTGGACACCCAGCTTGGTCAAGATGGCATGGACGTGGTTGTTGACGGTGCGCTGGCTGATGAACAGGCGACCGGCGATTTCCGCGTCGCTGTGCCCGACGGAGAGCAGTTCGAGGATCTCGCGTTCGCGGCGGGTCAGGTGCGCGGGGTCCGCCTTGGTGTCCGCCCGGTGGTTGCGCGACTTGAAGGCGTTGACGGACACCACAGCGTGCCGTTCCGGCGAACGGACCTCCAGTGGTCGGGTATCCGCCTGAGGGCCGCCGCCCGTCGCGGCGGGCGCGCTCTGCCGGATGCCGGTCCGCACGTAGTCGGGGATCTGCTCGAGCGTCGCCATGCGAACCAGCTCGTGGCGAAATCGCACAGAGTCGTTGCTTGCCACCAGCAGCCCCGCTCGAACGCATTCGTTCAAGCCGTCGGCCGCTCCTGCGCACAGCGTCGCGACAAGCCGGTGGTCGACATCCGGACCGCACACGGCCGCCACCTCGGCTGCTTCGCGAGCGGCTGCCGACAGCCGCGCCAACCGGCCCCACGCGGATTCGGCGACACTGCGGGGAACTGTGATCGTCTCGGAGCCGTCCGCAGCAGCGAGAACCTCTTTGACGTAGAACGGATTTCCTCCGGTGAGCCCGAACAGGGTGTCGGCGTCGACGCCGCTGCCCCGCGCCATCACACCGACCGCGTCGATGGTGAGCGGCGACAGGCTGATTCGCGTCAGCAGGTCGTGGTTGGACATGTCGCCGAGCATGACGGCGAGGGGATGCCCCTGCCCGAGTTCGTAATCGCGATAGGCGATCAGGACAAGCACGGGGACCGTGTCGATGCGTCGTGCGAGAAAGCGCAGCAGATCCAACGAGGCGGCGTCGGCCCAGTGCGCATCGTCGACGACGCAGACCCACCGGCGCCCGTCCCGGAGGAGCCGGAGAAGACGCTTGTAGACGAGCTCGGTGTCACCCGCGGCGATCGCGTCACCGAGTTCGGCTCCGTGAGCCTCGGGAAGCCGATTGAACATGTCGATGAGGGGCCCGAGCGGGCGCGGCGCAGACAACGGATCGCAACAACCGTAGAGGACTTCCGCCGAACCGGCCATCGTGTCGATGAGGTGCCGAAGCAGTGCCGACTTGCCAACACCCGCCTCTCCGCGCAGCAACACGATGTGACCTACGCCCTGCGCGGTGCGATCGGCGAGCGAGGACAACTCCGCAAGCACGCTGTCGCGCTCGAGCAGAGCCGGTGCCATCGTCGCCCTTCCTCCCGCCGGAAGTCCTTCACATCTC
>DATEIG010000248.1:0-7227 GCA_035279185.1 Mycobacterium sp. | reverse complement strand
CGTCGAGCTGTTCGACGGTGCATTGCGACATGCCGATCTCGCAGATCTTGCCCTCATCCTGGAGCGCCTTGAGCTCACCGATCTGGTCCTCCAACGGCACCTTCGGATCCACCCGGTGCAGCTGCAACAGATCGATCTGATCGACCCCCAGGCGACGCATGCTCATCAACACCTGCTGCCGCAGGTATTCCGGTCGTCCGACCGGTGGCCACGCCGCCGGTCCGAGTCGCTTGGGCCCGTCGTCGGTGTCGATGACATCAGGTCCGTTCCGGGTCAAGCCCGCTTTCGTCGCGATGACGATGTCATCCGGATACGGATGCAGCGCCTCGTGCAGGATCTCTTCGGCGACATGCGGGCCGTAGGAATCGGCGGTGTCGATGAACTGCACGCCGAGGTCGATCGCCCGGCGGGCCACGGCGATACATTCGTCCCGGTCTTGGGGCTCACCCCAGATTCCGCGGCCGGTGAATCGCATCGAACCGAAACCCAAGCGCGACACCTTCTTTCCGCCAATCTCGATTTTCTGCGGATCCACGTTCACCATTGCCACTACCTCCACGTCACTTGTGCTGCCAGGCCGAAAAGCGGCCACCGCAACGACGTTAGGTGCCATCCGGTGGGCTTTCGGGGGTGCAATACAACCCCCCGAACCGTGCCGGCAGCGCTATACGGTCACGCTCGAGCGGCCGCATCGAATTCACAGAACATCCTGGTGAAATACGCCGGCTGCTCCTCAGCGACCCAGTGGCCGCAATCCGGGACGAGCTGATCTGTCACCGAATCGGCGACCTCTTCACACATCGCCCGGAAGTTTTTGGCGAGAGGATTCGAAGCACCTCCGGAAGCCAGCACCGGGATGGTGAGCTTGCCGTGTTGTTGCAGCGCGCTGCGATTGTCGTCGGCGTCGCGGTCGAGTTCCCGGTAGACCTCACACATCGCGCGCATGGCTCCCGGGGCTTCGTACGCGCGGGCGTAGACGTCACGGTCGTCATTGGAGATCGCATCCGGTTGGTAGGCCAGTTCGTCGAAGAATCGGTTGATGTACCAACGTTCACGTCCGTGCGTGAGGTGCACCGCGATGTCCGGGTTGGCATGAAAGGCGAACTGCCACGCCGACTTCTGAGCCACGCGCCATTCGTAATAGGCGGTGCCCGGCAGCGGAGCTTCCATGAAGGTGGCGCTCACGACATCATCGCGGTACCGCAGCGCGAAACTCAGCGCCAGCATCGACCCGAGATCATGGCCGACAAGCGAGATGGGCTCTGCCACGCTCAGCGTCTGGCGCACGAGACTGTGAATATCACCGGCCATGGTCCAGGTGTCGTACCCGTCACGAGGTTTGTCCGATACGCCGGCGCCGCGATAGTCGGGCATGATCACCCGATAGCCGGCAGCGGCCAGCGGCATCGAGACCTTGCGCCACTCGTAGCGCGTTTGAGGGGCGCCGTGGAGAAGCACCACGGTCTTCGTGGGTTCAGGCGGAGTGACCACCGTATAGCCGATACGAATAGTCTCCTCCTGGTCGACCCAGGCCCGACCGTGGTGGACATCGACATCGCGCGCTGTGGTCACGTTCTATCGCCTCTCTGTGTGCCTGCCTGTCGACAGCCAGTGTCGCCCTGGCGTCCCGAAGAACGGGGGCAACAAGTCGGCCCCCCTTGCCTGACTCCTCAAGCAATCCCCCAGCGGGAAAAATTTCGCCGCCTGGTGGCGTTCCCTGGGACAGAGAGGTCATTTCACGTCTTCTTCGACACCACTTCTGGAAGGAAATCCATGAGTCTGGACAACATTTCACGCGTCGACGAGTTGGTCCCGTCGCGCTATGCGCTACAGGTCGGCGACATCGAAGTGCTCGTCATCAGCGACGGCGTCCTGCCGATCACCGCGAGGACTATGGCCACCAACGCCGACCCCGCCGAGTACCGGGGTTGGCTGCAGGACAACTTCCTTCCGCCCGAAGTGCTCGACTGGCCACTCAACGTGGTCGTGGTGCGCACCGGGGGCCGCACCATCCTCGTCGACGCCGGACTCGGTGTGGAGTTTCCCGATTTCCCGCGTGCCGGGCAGACCGTCCACCGACTGGAGGCCGCCGGCATCGACCCGTCGGCCGTGACCGATGTGGTCCTCACCCACCTGCACATGGACCACGTCGGTGGGCTCCTCACCGAAGGCCTCAAGGAACGGCTGCGGCCCGATCTGCGGGTGCACGTGGCGGCTCGTGAAGCCGAGTTCTGGGAGGCGCCCGACTTCTCGCACACCGACATGCCTGCCCCGGTGCCTGCCGCCCTGCGGTCGATCGCCACCCGGTTCCTCGACGAGTACCGCGGACAGATGAGGACGTTCGAGACGGAGCACGAGCTGGCTCCGGGGGTTCTGGTCGCCCGGACCGGCGGCCACACCCCCGGCCACAGCGTCGTCCGCCTGGCGTCCAACGGCGATGCGCTGACGTTCGCCGGTGACGCCGTGTTCGCCCCCGGGTTCGACAACCCGGAGTGGCAGAACGGATTCGAACACGATCCGCAGGAGGCGGCCCGCGTCCGCATCGAGCTCCTGCGGGAGCTTGCGGCGACGCGTGAGTCCTTGGTCGCCACGCACCTACCCTTCCCATCCGTGTGCCACGTCGCGACGGCAGGCGACGTCTTCCGGTGCGTCCCCGCAACGTGGGACTACTGACAGAAGCCCCGTGCTCGGCTCGTCACAGGGGTCTCGCCACAATGGTTGGGTGGTCGAGCCGAGCAAGTGGATGCAGAAGGTCGCAGCCAATCCGAGGCATTCGCAGTGGTATGTCGAGCGTTTCCGGTCGATGGCGCGCGCCGGAGAGGATCTGGCCGGCGAGGCCCGGCTGGTTGACGCTGTGGCGCCGCGGGGTGCCCGCATCCTCGATGCCGGTTGTGGGCCCGGTCGGTTGGGCGGACATCTCGCGGCGGCGGGCCATCACGTGGTCGGTGTCGACGTCGACCCGGTGCTGATCGAGGCGGCGGAGCAGGATCATCCGGGACCCGAGTGGCTCGTCGGCGACCTCGCCGAACTGGACCTGCCTGCCCGGGGCATCACCGAGCCGTTCGACCTGATCGTCTCGGCAGGCAACGTCATGACGTTCCTCACCCCGAGCACCCGCGTCGCGGTGCTGACCAGGCTTCGTGCTCACCTTGCAGCCGACGGCCGCGCGGTGATCGGCTTCGGCGCCGGCCGCGGTTACGCCTTCGGCCAGTTTCTCGAGGATGCGGCAGAGGCGGGCTTCACGCCGGATCTACTGCTGTCGACATGGGATCTGCGGCCATTCACCGAAGACTCCGACTTCATCGTCGCCCTACTGGCGCCGTCGTAGGTCACCGGACGCACGGGACGCTTCCGGAGTTCATCACGGTGAGATTCGTCGGTGTCGGTGCTGCCTCGCCCACGGCTGTCGCGGCCACGGTAGTCGGGTCCGGCGCCTCCTGTGTTGTGGTGGCGTCCGCTGTGGAGGCCAGCCCGTCGACGTACCCGGAGGTGTCGAAATCTGTTCCGACGGTGAGCAATACGGTATCGGGGGCGACAGCGTCAGAGGCGACGACGCTGATGCCCGTCTCGTTGGCCAGCTGCTCGGCCGCCGATCGCGCTCCGTTGCCGTAGGCGATGCTGCTCGTCGCGCTGACGGATCCGGCGGTATCCACCGACCCTTCCGCGAAATCGTCCTTCGCCAAAGCGTTTTGAACAGCGGCCGCCACGCCGTCTCGGCCTGCGGCGTTGACCACATCCAGTGTGACGCGGTGTGCGGAGGCGGGTGCGACCGTTGACGCGGATGATGCGGCGGACGGGTCGCCGCCCGACACCAGCTTGTGCGTGATGGCGCGGATTTCGGCGGTGTCGATGATGTTGACGTCCTCGCCGTCCGGCAGGGTGCGGAAGTCGACCACCGGCAACGTGTAGAACTCGGCCGGCCTGTCGATCGCCGCCGACGCGAACGGGATGAGCTCCCCCAGGTCGAGACCCGAGTCGACCGCAAGGTTCTGCTTGGCGACCTCCAGTAGACCCTTCAGCTTCGCGGGGTTCGACAGAGTATCTCCGTCGCGCAGGGCGGCGACGACGGACGCGATGAAGGCCTGTTGTCGCCGGGTCCGATCGAGGTCGGTGAACAGCACGTCGTTTGCGTCGCGCCGTTGCCGAACGAACGACATGGCCTGCGCGGCGTCGATCTCCTGAGTCCCCGCGTGGAAGTCGGCGCCGGAGTAGTAGCGGTCCGACGTGTCCGCGTTGAGGCACACCTTTATCGGCTCCACCACGCGCGCGATCTGGAAGAAGGCGCCCAAAGTGATCTCGACGAAGTGGTCGATGGGAATCTGCAGCAGATCCTTGACCGCATTGATCTGCGCTCTGCGGCCGGCCTCCCGCGCCATCTGTTCATCCGCCGCCGCATTCGTCGACGGCGTCGCCGTCGGATCATCGCCGGTGTCCTCGGCCTCCTTCTCGCTTTCGTAGGCGAGCCGGTAGGCCGCTTTGATCTTGCCCTGACAGTCCGACGTCGGGCAGCCCGGCAGTTCGACGTAATCGTCGCGCGGAATCGAGATCGCGGTGATGGGCCCGTCGCCTTCAGGCACGTGGACCACGATGAGCACATCGGCGTCGTAGCTGCCCGACGTCTCGTCGCCGGCGTGCATCGCCTCGAGGACTTCCTTGTCGAGCGGCCGGCCCTGTTGGTCGCGCCGGCTGTCCAGGCCCATCAGCAGGATGTTCTGCTCGGGGCCGGTTGACGGTGAGACGCCGTCCAAGGCTGAGGAGGTGGTGATTCCGCCCCAGACGTCGCGATAGGTGATCCATGTTGCGGCGCCGAGAACCACGAGCACGCTCACCAGCAGTGCCCCGAGTCGTTTGCCCGAGAGTCGCCGCGAACGGCGGGTCGATCGGCCGTCTGCACGGTGCCGCCCCCGCGCGGTCGGTCGAGACGTATCCGAATCCCAGCCGGTTTGTCTCATGACAAAGCGGGAGTTCCCCGCGGAACCGCGTCTAAGCAGTGCCACGCGCGCTCGCCTACCCACGATCGTTATCAAAGACCATTGCTCATCGTTATGCAGAATCACCGCTCAACCTCCTGCGCGATGGCAGGCACTTCCCCCACCATTTGTTCAGGCGTGCGATATGGGGGTATCGGCCGGGGCGCCACGCCTGACGTTTGGTCACGGCTCGATGGGGAGGACAGGATGCGGCAGCCAACGGCCGCAGTCGCGGTTGCATTCATCGTGGTCCTGGTCGCCGGATGCGGCGCGAGGGGGAACGCTGCGGAGCCGCCGACCACGACGTTGTCGATGATTCCGCGCCCGCTTGTCGAGCGCGAGCTCGCCGGGTTACTGCTCAGCCCGGACGAGGTGAACGCCACCATGGGAGCGACCGGGATGGCGGTGACCGGCAGCCAGTCGGCGATGTCGGACAACAGCGCCACGATGGCGCCCGCTGAGTGTCTGTCGATCGACGGGGCCGCGGAGGCCCCGGTCTACGCCGGCAGCGGCTTCTGGGCCGAGCGCGATCAGAGCCTCAACGATGGAGACAAGTTCACGCACTACCTCAAGCAGGCGGTGGTGCTGTTCCCCCGCATCGAAGAGGCCGCGGCGTTCCTCGATGCCTCCGCCGGGCAATGGTCGACCTGCCACGAGTACTCCCACACCCAGAGCGGTTCGCAATGGGACGTGGGCCAGATCGTGAAGGCGGACGGGAAACTGAGCACGACCGCGAGCCAACGGGACGCCGCGGCACCAGGCTGGGGCTGTGGACGCGCACTCGCGGCCAGGAACAACATCATCGTCGACGTCAACACCTGCAGTAGCGACCCCGCCGACTCGGCGACCAGGATCGCCGACCAGATCGCCGCCAAGGTGACGGCTCGGTGGTGAGGCGGCCGACCGCCACCGCCGTGGTGATGGAGCTACGCGATGTCGCTGTAGCGTGTCGACCGTGAATTTCTCCCGAAAGTCTTCCCTCGCCGTCGTGGCGTCCGCCGCTCCCCTGCTCGTGATGCTGGCGGCCTGCGGCTCGGATTCCGACACCGCGTCGACGACCACCACGACGTCCTCCTCGACCGAGGCCGACCCGTTCTCGGTTCCGGAGACTCCGACCGCGGACAGCACGTGTCCGACGGCGGCGCCCGCAGAGGGCGGCGCGCCGGAGTGGACCCTGCCCGGATCCACCGGAAGCGTCGCGGTGACGGGATCCACCGATGCGGCGGCGCCCCGCGTCGATGTCCAGGCGCCGTTCAGCGTGACCGAGACCCAGGTGCAGACCCTCAAGCCCGGTGACGGGCCCGTCGTCGCCGAGAACGCCACGGTCCTGGTCTGCTACATGGGCGTCAACGGACGCGACGGAACGGTTTTCGACAGCAGCTACGAGCGGGGTATCCCCGTCGACTTCCCGCTCGACGGTGTGGTCAAGGGCTTCCAGAAAGCCATCGCGGGCCAGAAGGTCGGGTCGACTGTCGGTGTCGCGATGAACCCCGCCGACGGCTACCCCGACGGTGAGCCCCGGGCCGGAATTCAGCCCGGAGACTCCCTGGTCTTCGCGATCAAGATCCTCGACGTCCTGAACTAACGCTTCAGCGAACCGGGCGGCCAGTCGTAACCGATCTCGTCGCAGATCGGCGGAATGATGATCAACGACCCGCGCGGGCTGCAGAACGGCATGCCCGGCGGCGGCGACAGCGGCGCGGGTGCCGGGCCCATCGGCGGCGGTGGCGGGGCGACCTGGTGCGGTACGCCGGACCACGGATAGATGGTGCTGCTGTTGACGTCGACGATGCCCTCTGAGTTCCAGTACCAGTCGTGGCACACGTTCCAGTCCCAGCTCAGCACCTGGCTGCCCGGGATGGCCGGATCGCCGGGACACCAGTGGGTGCAGGTCTGCCCGGCGGGACAGTTGCCGCCCTGATAACTGGGGCCCTCGGCCGTCGCGGTGCCCGAACCAAGGGTCAGCCCCGTCACCACCGCGGCGCCTGCGATGAGGGCTGCCGCAAGGCGTGAAACTCGGCTCATGTTCGTCCTTCCATAGCGCGGTGCCCCGATGGCATAGCCTGTGCCGCCGAGTACATCGTGGGCCGGCAGCTACCGATCACAAGAAGCGCGTTCGTCATCGACCTGTGCGGGCAGGGCGCCGTTCATCCCACACCGGCTGGTCGGTCTCGCGGACGCTGCCGTCCGCGGCGAAGACGAGGAAGCGATCGAAGCCGCGCGCGAACCACCGGTCGTGTGTCACCGCGATGACGGT
>DATEIG010000247.1:0-2791 GCA_035279185.1 Mycobacterium sp. | reverse complement strand
GGAATTTCTCGCGGGCGCCGTCGAGGACCTACGACTTTCCCCCGGCGAGTACGTCGGCCATGAGGGTGAAGCCCGGTTCCTCGTTGCCGTCGTTGAGGGGAAGACCGAGCTGACCAAGCAGGCCAACGGCGCCGAGCAGGTTATCGGGATTCGACGGCCCGGCGAGCTCGGCGGCGAGGTCCCGATGACGCTCGGCACGCCGTTGCCCGCCAGCATGCGGGCCGTCGAACCGTCACGGGTACTGAAGCTGACCGTCGAGGACTTCCACGCGCTCGCGGCGATGGCGCCTGAAATTTCCGCCGCGGTCGGCGCAGCGGCGATGGAGCGGATGGAGATGCTCAAGAATGTCACCGCGCAACCGCCGGACTCGGCGATGTGGGTCATCGGCCCGCGCCAGGACCCTGGCGTGCACGGCTGTGACAGCTTCCTTCGCCGCAACCAGATTCCCTATCTGCACTTCGAGCCGGAGGACCCCGCGGCGATGGCTCGGGTCGGCGGCGGCGCCGCGGTCGCCGGACCGTATCCCGTCGTCGTTCTCCGCGACGACACCCGGCTCATCGCGCCCTCCATGCGTGTCGTCGCGACCGTCGCTGGACTGACGGTCGCTCCGAGCCGGCCACAGTACGACGTGGTGATCGTCGGCGGCGGACCTGCCGGCCTGACCGCGGCGGTCAACAGCGCGTCGGAGGGCCTGAAGACGGCGCTCATCGAGTACTTCGCCCCGGGCGGTCAGGCGGGCACCTCCACGCGGATCGAGAACTACACCGGGTTCCCCTTCGGTGTCTCGGGCGACGACCTCGCAAGCCGTGCTCTGCAGCAGGCGAAGCGCCTCGGCGCGGAGATCGTGGTGACACGGCGTGTGGAGAGCATCGACCCCACCCAGTTGACCGTCACCTTGGATGGCGGCGAAACAATCCGGACGAGGTCGATCGTGCTCGCGACGGGCGTCGAGTGGCGTCGGCTTGACATCGAATCCGTCGGACGGTTCGTCGGCGCGGGCGTGTACTACGGGGCCGCGCGCAGCGACGCCAGCCTGGCGCAGGGCAAGGACGTGTACTTGATCGGCGCGGGCAACTCCGCCGGCCAGGCGGCGGTGTTCTTCTCCAACCACGCGAAATCGGTGACGCTTCTCGTACGGGGCGATTCGCTGGCGGAGAGCATGTCGCAGTACCTCGTCGACCGGATCAGTGCGAAAGCGAACATCCGGGTGGAGACCCGGTCCGAGGTCGTCGAGGTGTACGGCGACGAACACCTCGAGGCCATCGACGTCCTCGACCGCAGCAGCGGAACGACGTCGCGGCGCGATGCGTCGGTGGTCTTCGTGCTCATCGGCGCCGAGGCGGCGACGGACTGGTTGCCTGCGGCGATCGAGCGTGATGACCATGGTTTCATCGTGACCGGAGTCGACGTGACGCACAGAAGCGAGGGCGCTGCCGACCGTGCGCCGTTCCCTCTCGAGACAAGCGCCCCAGGCATCTTCGCTGTCGGCGACATCCACTCCGGGTCGGTGAAACGCGTCGCGGCATCCGTCGGCGAAGGGGGTATGGCGATCGCCTATGTCCACCGGTATCTGCAGCCGAACGGGTAGCCGAGGGTCTCACCGAGCCGGCGAAACCCGCCTTCCAGGGGTCTTGACGGTGACGGAGCTCACAGTAATATGACCAGTGGTCATTCGACCCCTGGGAGGACCCGATGCCGACGGTGACATGGGCCCGCGTCGACCCGAACCGGCGCGCCGCGGTGATAGAGGCCGCGGAGGCGGAGTTCGGAGCGCACGGCTTCTCCCAAGGCAGCCTGAACGTCATCGCGCGACGGGCAGGCGTCGCCAAGGGCAGCCTGTTCCAGTACTTCGCGGACAAGCGCGACCTCTACGCCTACATCGCCGACATCGGCAGCCAGCGGGTGCGCCGCTACATGGAGGACCGCATCCGCGACCTCGACCCCAGTCGACCGTTCTTCGAATTCTTGACCGACCTGCTCGACGCGTGGGTCGCCTACTACGCCGACCACCCGCAAGATCGCGCCCTGCACGCCGCATCGAGTTTCGAAGTCGACACCGACGCGCGCGTCAGCGTGCGCACCGTGATCCACCGTCACTACCTGGAGGTGCTGCGGCCGCTCGTCCGCGATGCGCACGTCAGGGGTGACCTCCGTTCGGACTGCGACACCGACGCACTGCTGTCGCTGCTGCTGATGATCTTCCCGCACATGGCGTTGGCACCGTACGTGCGCGGGATGGATCCCGTGCTCGGCCTCGACGAGCCCTCGTCCGACCAGCCCGCACTCGCCGTGCGCAGGTTGGTCGCCGTCCTCACGGACGCATTCGCTTCCACCAGCCCAGCCCCAATGACCAAGGAGGTCAACAGATGACACCAATCGCACGGACCCGCTCGGCATCGCTTGCCCCTGGCGGTCTCAACTGGGACAGCTTGCCGCTCAAGCTGTTCGCCGGCGGCAACGCCAAGTTCTGGAACCCGGCCGACATCGACTTCTCGCGCGACAGGGCCGACTGGGAAGCGCTGAGCGATCTGGAGCGTGAATGGGCGACCCGGCTCTGCGCGCAGTTCATCGCGGGCGAGGAAGCCGTCACCCAGGACATCCAGCCGTTCATGGCGGCGATGCGGGCGGAGGGCCGACTCGGCGACGAGATGTACCTGACGCAGTTCGCGTTCGAGGAGGCCAAGCACACCCAGGTGTTCCGCTTGTGGCTCGACGCTGTCGGCGTCACCGACGACCTCCAGGTCTTCCTCGACGACCTGCCGACCTACCGGACGATCTTCTACGAGGAGTT
>DATEIG010000246.1:0-5984 GCA_035279185.1 Mycobacterium sp. | reverse complement strand
GACTCCTGCCCCGCCGCTCAATTCCGGTCTCCGACCGAGTCGCTCATACGGCTCCGCCGAATTCGCCTGGCACGACTTCGTCGTAGTCGTCGAGCCCGCTGAGGTCGTGGCCCATGCGGTCGCGTTTGGTCATCAGGTAGCGGATGTTCTCGGCGTTGGCCCGCACCGGCAGCGGCACCCGCTCGATGATGTGCAGCCCGTAGCCGTCGAGGCCGACGCGCTTGGCGGGATTGTTGGTGAGCAGCCGCATGGACCGGACACCCAGGTCGACGAGGATCTGCGCCCCGATGCCGTAGTCGCGGGCGTCGGCGGGCAGGCCGAGTTTCAGGTTGGCGTCGACGGTGTCGTCGCCAGCGTCCTGCAGCTGATAAGCCTGCAGCTTGTGCATCAGCCCGATGCCACGGCCCTCGTGTCCGCGCATGTAGAGCACCACGCCGCGGCCCTCCCTGGCCACCATCGCCAGCGCGGCGTCCAGTTGGGGCCCGCAGTCGCAGCGACGGGACCCGAACACGTCGCCGGTCAGGCACTCCGAGTGAACGCGCACCAGTACGTCGTGGCCGTCGGAGTCGGGGCCGGAGATGTCGCCTCTGACCAGCGCGACGTGCTCGACGTCCTCGTAGATGCTGGTGTAACCCACCGCGCGGAACTCTCCGTGCCGCGTCGGGATGCGGGCCTCGGCGACGCGTGCGATGTGCTTCTCGTGCTTGCGCCGCCACTCGATGAGGTCGGCGATCGAGATCAGCGCGAGGTCGTGCTCGTCGGCGAAGACCCGAAGCTCTTCGGTCTGAGCCATCGCGCCCTCGTCCTTCTGGCTGACGATCTCGCAGATCGCGCCCGCGGGCTGCAGCCCCGCCAGGCGGGCCAGATCGACGGCGGCCTCGGTGTGGCCCGGCCTGCGAAGCACACCGCCGTCCTTTGCGCGCAGCGGAACGACATGGCCGGGACGGGTGAAGTCCTCGGCGACAGCGGTCGGATCGGCCAGCAGCCGCATCGTGGTGGCCCGGTCGGACGCCGAAATCCCAGTCCCCACACCCTCTTTCGCGTCGACGGTGACGGTGTATGCGGTGCCGTGCTTGTCCTGGTTGACGGCATACATCGGCAGCAGCCCGAGTTTGTCGCAGACCGCACCGTCCAGGGGGACACACAGATAGCCGGAGGTGTAGCGGACCATGAACGCGACGAGTTCCGGCGTTGCCTTCTCGGCGGCGAAGATGAGGTCTCCCTCGTTCTCGCGGTCCTCGTCATCGATGACGACAACGGCCTTACCAGCCGCGATGTCGGCAACCGCCCGTTCGACGGAGTCCAACCTCGTCATCTTTCGCCACCTTTGCCGGGGTTCTTGTCAGAACCATCGTCGCCCTGTCCAGTATGAACCACGGCGGAGGGGCGATTATTGCTCGCCCGGCTCAGCAGGGGTCGCCGGGAGGCGTGTAGTACGGCACACCCTCGACGGTGTAGCAGGGCACCTCGCCGGGAACGTAGGGGTTCATCGAATGGGCGATCGCGGCGCCTGCGGCCACGTCACCCGCGATATTCGTGCATCCGCCCGCGGCGAAGTGCCGACCGGACGCGCCCGCACATACGTCGGCCTGCGCCACCGGGGCGACGGCAACCGGAGCCAGCGCGGCCGCCCCCGCCGTGATCAGTACCACTGCCAGCTTCTTCATCGAGAACTTCCTTCTGCTCGTCGCTCGCCCGGCCCGCGGTCATTATCGCGCCCGTCGATCAACCGTGCGCAGGATTCAGTCCTTGTTTCCCATCAGCCGTTCGACGTACTTGGCGATGACGTCGACCTCCAGGTTGACCTGCGTGCCGACCGTCGCGCGGCCCAGTGTCGTCAGGCCGAGCGTGGTCGGGATGAGGGACACCTCGAACCAGTCGGGGCCGATGCCGGACACCGTCAGCGAGACACCGTCGACGGTGATCGAGCCCTTCTCCACGACGTAGCGCGAGAGCGCGGTCGGCAGCGCTATCCGCACCACCTCCCAGTGCTCGGACGGTGTGCGCGTAATCACATGTCCGGTGCCGTCGACGTGACCCTGCACGATGTGGCCGCCCAGTCGGCTGTTCAGCGCGGCCGCGCGTTCGAGGTTGACGTGGCTGCCCACGCCGACGTCCGCCAGGCTCGAGCGGTCGAGCGTCTCCTTCATCACGTCCGCGGTGAACTGGCCACCTGCCTGCACCTCCACCACCGTGAGACAGACGCCGTTGACGGCGATCGAGTCGCCGTGTCCCGCGTCAGCGGTGACGACGGGCCCGCGGATCACGAAACGTGCCGCGTCAGCAAGGTCTTCCTTGGCGACGACTTCGCCCAGCTCTTCGACGATTCCGGTGAACACGCCACTCAGGGTACGAGAGCGCACCCTCTACGATGCAGTCATGCAGACGCGCCCAAAAAACGCAGTCCGATCTCTTTGGCTAATTCTCACCGCACTTTTCGCAGCGACAGTCCTCATTGCCGGTTGTTCATCGTCAGACCAGAAGTCGTCCGAGAACCTGCCGGACGCCGCAACCCTTCTCAAGGACTCCAACACCGCGACCCGAAACCTCAAGAGCGTTCACCTCGATCTGTCGGTGGAGGGTGAGATCCCCGACCTGCCCATCAAGACCCTCACCGGCGACCTGACC
Organism: Mycobacterium sp.; assembly: GCA_035279185.1. Taxonomy (GTDB): domain Bacteria; phylum Actinomycetota; class Actinomycetes; order Mycobacteriales; family Mycobacteriaceae; genus Mycobacterium. The sequence goes on along the minus strand of DATEIG010000246.1, from coordinate 3,356 downwards.
AACGCGCCTGCGGTCGCCGCGCAGGGCAACGCGAAGCTTCTCTTCCAGGGCGCCGACGTCGACGCGAACTTCGTCGTCTTCGACTCGATCCTCTATGTCGCGCTCTCCGGCGACAGCTACATCGACATGGGACCGGCCGCCGACGTCTACGACATCGCGGCCATCCTGAACCCGGACACCGGTCTGGCCAACGTGCTCGCCAACTTCAGCGATCCGAAATCGGAGAGCACCGAGACGGTCAACGGCGTGGAGACGGTCAAGGTGACCGGTCAGGTCAGCGCTGACGCCGTCAACAAGATCGCTCCGCCGATCAAGGCGACGGGCCCGGTACCCGGCACCGCATGGATCGAGAAGGACGGCGACCACAAGCTGGTGCAGGCCAAGCTGGAGCCGAAGGAAGGCAGCAGCGTGCAGATGACGCTGTCGGACTGGGACAAGCCCGTCACCGTCACCAAGCCCGCCGTTTGATGACGGCCGCAGCGCCGGTGCATTCGAACCGGAGCCGCAGGATCGCGATCAGTGCCGGAGCACTCGCGGTGCTGCTCGGCGCCCTCGACACCTATGTCGTGGTCACGATCATCCGCGACATCATGTCCGACGTCGGGATCGCGATCAATCAGATCCAGCGCGTCACCCCGATCGTCACCGGCTACCTGCTCGGCTACATCGCGGCGATGCCGCTGCTGGGCCGCGCCTCCGACCGGTTCGGCCGCAAGATGCTGCTCCAGGTGAGCCTCGCCGGCTTCGCGGTCGGCTCGGTGATCACCGCGATGTCGACCGATCTGACGATCCTCGTGATCGGACGCGTCGTGCAGGGCGCCGCCAGCGGTGCGCTGCTGCCCGTCACGCTGGCGTTGGCGGCCGACCTGTGGGCCGCACGCAACCGGGCGGGCGTGCTCGGCGGTATCGGTGCTGCGCAGGAACTGGGCAGTGTGCTCGGCCCGATGTACGGCATCGCCCTCGTCTGGCTGTTCCACCACTGGCAGTCGGTTTTCTGGGTCAACGTTCCGCTCGCGGTGATCGCGATGGTGATGATCCACTTCAGCCTGCCCGCGAAAATGCGCAGCGAACAGCCGGAGAAGGTGGACGTCCTCGGCGGGGTTCTGCTGGCGATCACCCTCGGCCTGATCGTCGTCGGCATGTACAACCCGGCGCCCGACGGCAAGCAGGTGCTGCCGTCCTACGGTCCGCCGCTGCTGATCGGCGCACTGGTGGCCGCCGTTGCGTTCTTCGTGTGGGAGCGCTTCGCCAAGACCCGGCTCATCGACCCGGCGGGCGTGCACTTCCGACCGTTCCTCGCCGCGCTCGGCGCGTCGCTGACGGCGGGCGCCGCGCTGATGGTGACGCTGGTCAACGTCGAGCTCTTCGGCCAGGGTGTGCTCGGCCAGGATCAGAACGAGGCCGCATTCCTGTTGCTGCGCTTCCTGATCGCGCTGCCGATCGGCGCGCTGCTCGGCGGCTGGATCGCCACGAGGATCGGCGACCGCGCGGTGGCCTGCGTCGGCCTGCTGATCGCCGCGGGCGGCTACTACCTGATCGCGCAGTGGCCGGTGGATCTGCTGTCGGCCCGTCACGACCTCGGCTTCGTGCAGCTGCCGGTGCTCGACACCGACCTGGCGATCGCCGGTCTCGGGTTGGGTCTCGTCATCGGCCCCCTGACATCGGCGACGCTTCGGGTCGTGCCGTCAGCACAGCACGGCATCGCGTCGGCGGCCGTCGTCGTGGCACGGATGATCGGCATGCTGGTGGGTATCGCCGCGCTGAGCGCGTGGGGCCTGTACCGGTTCAACCAGATCCTGCAGTCACTGCCCGCCGCGAAGGCCGACAACCTGGCCGCCAAGCTCGCAGCGGAGGCCGCGAAGTACAAGACGGCATTTGCCATGCAGTACGGCGAGATGTTCGGCATCACCGCGATCGTCTGCGTGGTCGGCGCGGTCCTCGCCTTGCTCATCAGCGGACGCCACGAGCATGCCGACGAACCGGCAGCCGACACGCCGGACGTGGACGGCGACGAGGCCCCCACGCAGATGATCGACGCGCCAACGCATGTGATCCCGAGAGCCGATCCCGGCCGGACGACGCGGATCCAAACTCCGACCGCACCTACGGAGCCGCCGCCGGGAAAGCACCGGCGCTAGGACGTCAGCAGCGTTCGACGCCGGGCCGGATCAACACCGGCTCGTCGAGGACGTCTGCCGCGTCGTCCGAGGCAACGCCGCGCAAGGCGCTGATGAAGGACATCACGTGAGGTCGGGGATCGAATGGGCGAATGTTGAGCCAGTCCTGCACAGCAGTCACGCTCGTTCCTTTGTTCGTGCTCACCAGCGCGCAACTCAGCGGTGAAAGCGCGATGTACCAGGCCAGATGCCTGGGCTCAAGATCGATTCTACCGGCCGGGCCGGACGAAACCGGGTGCGCGACGGCCGGTTGCGCGCAGTAGTTTTCGTCACACCTGTGTCCGTGCGGCGCCGGCATCGGTGATGAGCTCGAAATCGGTTCGCACACAATGGGAGTCGCTCGTTTGCAACTGAGGCCCCGCTGGACGCCACGCGATCGAAGGCCGCGACGTGTCGATCGGATGACATCGCCTGATTGCCTCCCCATCCGCGTGGGTATGCGCCGAAACACGCGATAAGGGAAGAGGTAGACATGACAACGACTTTGGCGGGCAAGCGCATCGCCTTTCTGGTCGCGCCCGAGGGTGTCGAACAGGTGGAGTTGACCGAGCCGTGGAAGGCTGTGCAGGAAGCGGGCGGAACCCCCGAGTTGGTGTCCACCGAGGTCGGCAAGATCCAGGCATTCAACCACCTGACGCCGGCCGACACGTTCGAGGCCGGCAAGGCCGCCGACAGTGTCAGCGCCGACGACTACGACGGGCTGGTGCTGCCCGGCGGAGTCGCGAACCCCGACTTCCTCCGCGGCAACGCGGCCGCGGTCCAGTTCACGCGCAGCTTCTTCGACGCCGGACGGCCGGTGGCCGCCATCTGCCATGCGCCCTGGACGATGATCGACGCCGACGTCGTACGCGGTCGAACGCTGACTTCCTGGCCCTCGCTGCGCACCGACCTCGTCAACGCGGGCGCCAACTGGGTCGACGAGGAAGTGGCGGTGTGCTCGCGCGGACCCAACACCCTGGTGTCCAGCCGCAAGCCCGACGATCTGCCCGCGTTCTGCAACACGTTGGTCGGAACGTTCGCCGCAGGACGCTGAACCCGGGCGACACGACGTACGCAAACCCGACCCGCGGCGGCGCAGGCGTCGGTAACGTCGCTTCCATGCTGCTCGCCGCGCTGCGCGACATGCAGTGGCGAAAACGGCGTTTCGTCATCGCGATCCTGTCCACCGCCATCATCTTC
>DATEIG010000245.1:0-3569 GCA_035279185.1 Mycobacterium sp. | reverse complement strand
TGCATCAATTGTGCAACTTCGTGATGTCGAGAATCCCAGCCCGACGGCCGGCAGGCGGGTCATGCACTGCCCCGGGGACCGCGGCCCACGGTCTGCTCGACACGCCGGTGGCACCAGCGGCCGACGGTGATCGCGTGGCGTCGTCGGACCGCTGCGATCTCCCACACGTCGCCGGAAGCGCGCTCGTGTCGAGCTGTTCCGTCGGTGATGCCGAGTGACATGCGGCTCAGGTTCGGAAGGTGACGCGCTCGCGAAGCCAGTTCGCGAACCATTGCTCGTCGATCTCGCGTGCGGCGACGGCGAGCATTGCCTCGACCGCGTCGTCGGTGTCAGGGTGCTCGTCGTTCCATGACCCGTCGTTCAGGTCGATGAACAACAACAGGCATGCCCAGGCGGCTCGCTTGTTGCCGTCGGGCAACGGGTGATTCCAGGCGATCCGACACGCGAGCACCGCGGCTTTGTCGTATGCGTCCGGGTAGAAGTCGGTGTCGCCGAAGCCGGCTTGTGGTGCGTGCAATGCGGAATCGGCGAGCTCCACGCGACTGGCCTTGATCAGCGTTGCGGCATTGATACCGGTGACCTGCTCGGCGAGATACCAGAACTCAGCGAGGCTGAGATAGCGGGTCACTTCGCGAGGCGGTCGAGGATCTCCCGGTCGCGCTCGAGCAGTTTCTTGGCGCGGGCGGTGAAGTCGTCGTCGGAGCGGACTCGTTCGATCTCGGCGGCGAGTGCGTCGATGATCAGTTGGTTGACGCTGCCGCCTCGGACGCGGGCCACGGCCTCGGCGTCGTCGGCGAGGCCGTCGGGCAACCTCACGGTGGTCTGCTTTGCCATGACATCACGATATCACGATGCGGTCGGATGAACCGTTGCAGGTTGGGTCCCGCCGCCGGTGCAGGATGGGTTTCGACGATGTCAACGGTCATCGAGATCGCCCCGTAGGTGGCCGGTGGTGTTCCCCGTGGACGGTCGGGCTGGTTCCCCAGGGACGGCCACGAGATTCCCCGGTCAGGTCAGTGGTTTGACCCCCTTTCCGTCGGCGGCGTCGGTGAGCCGGACGCTGTCGCCGGTGGTGACGAGGATGTGGGCGTGGTGCATGAGCCGGTCGACGAGGGCGGAGGCGATGGTGCGTGGCATGAGCTCGTCGAAGCCGCTGGGGTGAAGGTTCGATGAGATGGCGACGGAGCGTCGTTCGTAGGCGGCGTCGATGAGCCGGTAGAGGCCTTCGGCAGCGTCGCTGTTGATCGGCAGGAGCCCGATGTCGTCAACGATGACGAGGTCCGAGCGAAGCACCGGCTTCAACGCTTTGGTGATGCTGTCGTCGATGCGGTGGCGGGCGACGAGCCCGCCGAGCTGTTCGACGCTGAACCAGGTGACGGTGAGGCCGTGATCGATGGCGGCGTGGCCGAGCGCTTCGCAGAAGTGGCTCTTGCCGGTGCCAGAGGGTCCAGCGACGACGAGGTTCTCGTGGCGGCCGACCCACTCGAGGCTGGCGAGGGCGCGCTGGGTGGTGGCGGCGATGGAGAACCGGTTCGGGTCGAACGTGTCGAACGTCTTGCCGGCGGGGAACCCGGCGCGGCGCCGGCGGATCTCGATCGTCGAGGCGTCACGGCCGCGGGCTTCTTCGCCGAGCAGCACCCGGACGACCTCGGCGGGGTCCCAGCGTTGCGCCTTGGCGGTGGCGACGACGTCGCCGACCTGGCGGCGCACGTAGGGCATCCGCAGCCGCCGACAGAGCCGATCGATCTCGTCGAGCGTCGGCAGGTCGGTGGTGCTCATGACGGCATCTCGCCGTCGTCGGGGGCGGTGAGGCCGATGTGGCGCCAGGCGGCGGTGCCGGGCTGCAACGAGTGCGTGTCCGACGCCTGAAGGGTCGTCGGGGTCGGTGTGGTGAGGATCGACAGCAGATCGCCGGTCGTGAACCGGCAGGCGATCGCCGCCTGGCCGAGGGCGCGGTCGACGGCGTCACGGTCGAACACCTTGGTCAGCTCGACCGCTTCGCCCATCCGGTGCTCAATGCTGCGGGTGCCGACAGCGGCCGCCTCGACCAGCCACGCTGCCGCTCCCGGCCCGATCGCCAGGAACGCCGCCTCTGCAGCCGAGCGTGCCCGTGGTTCGCGGTGCAACGGGTCGCTGCGCCGGTTCGGGTAGTGCGACTCGTCGAGACTGACCTGGCCGGGGCCGACGAGGCGGTGCCGGGCGATCTCGACCGGACCCGACGTCGGGGTGGCGACGACGACGAGCTGGTCGCCTTCGACCCGCACCCACACCCGTTGGTCGACCCACTGGTGCGGCACCGAGTAGCGGGCGCCGCGATGGTTCAGTGTCGAGGACCACCCAACTGCCCGGGTCTCACCGAACGCGGCGGTGAACGGATCGGCCGGCACGGCGTGCAGATGGCCTCGCTCGATCTCGAGCCGGACGACCGGCCGTTCCCCGGTGGCCCGGTGCACTCGCCCGTTGACGGTGTCCATGAACGTCTCACAGGCGGCGACGAGCTGCTCCCACGAGTCGTAGTCGGCGAGCAGGTTGTGATCGGTCGGCACCAGATCCGCCTTGGCCAGACGGACCGTCGACTCCGACCCGCCCTTCGACTCGGGGTCCGCTGGGACACACGTGGCGATCGTCAGGCCGTAGTAGTGGGCCACGGCGACGATCTGCGGGTTGCGCACAGCGATCCCGGCGATGTGTCGATCCGTCACCGTCTTCTCGTTGTCGGTCAACGCGAACGTGGGGGCCCCACCGAGGCGACGGAACGTGGCGTCCAGCGCAGCGATCACCGACGGCATCGTCCGGTCGCGCAACGGGATCACGACCCGGAACCTCGACCACGCCAGCCAGGCAACGAACAACACGACCCGCTGACCATGAAGCATCGGACCGGCCGCGTAGTCCCACTGCAACCACAGGCCCGGCTCGGTGATCCACGGCATGTAGACCCGATGCGAGCTGCGTCGCCACTGCTCCTTCACGACGGCAACGACCCGGCGGGTGGTGCGCTCCGACCCCGGATAGCCCATCGCTTCGAGCTTGTCGTGCACGACATCGGCGCGGATGCGGCCATCGGAACGGTCGACCCACTCGTGGATCTTGTCCACGAACGGCTCGCTCACCGACGGCCGATCACCACCTGTCGACGGGTCCAGCCCGGCCGCCCGAGCAGCCACGTAGCGGGCGACGGTGTGATGGTCACAGCCGACCAGCGCGGCCGCTGACCGGAACGACTTCGTGAGGTCGTAGGCCTCCAAGATCTCCAAGATCTTCTCCTTCGAGTACATGAGATGACGGTCCTCCTCGGACGTGCAGGCGTTGAGCAGCCGGCACGCTGACCGAGGAGGACCACCCAACAAGGGATGGTCAGGTGGGGAATCTCATGACCGTCCCCGGGGACGTCCCGATGGCCATCCCCGGGGAGAACCCGTGACCGCCTACGGGGAGGATCTCATGGCCGTCGACACATACGACGGATTGATGACGCGCCGTTCGAGTACGCCGACATCGATCCGTTGCGCGAAGCGATGTTCCACATCTTCACATTCGTGAAGGGCCGAGTCGTAGGCCTCGGCCTC